>CAZXNX010000093.1:0-8498 GCA_964642225.1 uncultured Solirubrobacteraceae bacterium
GCGGACCTCCGGGCGGGTGGGGCGCACGCTGGCCGCCGCGCTGCTCACCGTGCAGGACCTCGAGGATCTCTACGTCACCACGTTCACCGACACCGAGCGTGGCGGCGGGCTGCGGGCCGGCACCTTCCGGGGCGTGCGCCGCACCGAGGTCGACCTGCGCGGCTTCTCCTACGTCCCCGGGGTCGCCCTCTCCGGCCGGCTGGACACCGCGCGCCGGATGGCGGGCAGGATCACCGTGTCCGGCGCCGCGGCCGCCCGGGGGACGCTGCGCCTCTCGGGGGACGGGACCGTGCACGGCACGCTCGGGGGGCGCGCCGTGCGCGGCCGGTACACGCCGCCGCCGGTCGGCTGACCGTCGCTCAGACCACCTTCACCGCGCCGGTGGCGATGTCGTAGACGGCGGCCACGACGCGGATGTCGCCGCGGTCCGCGGCCGGCGCGATGATCGGCCCGCGGCTGCGCAGCTCGCGGGCCTGGGCGCGGGCGTTGGCCGTGATGCCCTGGCTGAGCTGCCGGGGCCCGGCCGGGATGTCGCGGACGGCGGGGACGATGGCGTCCACCACCGCGCCGATCGCACCATAGGTCTCCGGCGGGTAGGACGACGTGCCCGCCGCCACGCCCAGCGCGGCCTTCACCGCGCCGCAGTCGGTGTGCCCGAGCACCATCACGAGGCGGACCTTCAGCACCGCGACGGCGTACTCGATGCTGCCCAGCGTGCCGGTGTCGAGGCTGTTGCCCGCGACGTGGGCGCAGAACACGTTGCCGCGCTCGACGTCGAACACGAGCGGCGGGGAGATGCGCGAGTCGGCGCAGGTGAGGATCGCGGCGAACGGCTCCTGGGCGATGGCCCGGCGCTCGCCCACCGGCGAGTAGTCGCGGCGCGTCCACCGGCCCTGGCGGTAGCGCTTGTTGCCGTTGAGCAGGGCGAGCAGGGCGCCGCGGGGCGTCGTCGGGCGCTCCTGGGTGGCGGAGGCGACCTCGGCGCCCGCCCCGAGCGCGACCGCGCCGGCGGTGGCGCCGACCGTCCCCAGGAAGCCGCGGCGCGACGTGGTCAGGTCCCGGTCCTCCTCGCTCATGGTGAGACCGTAACGCCGGCGCGCGGCGCCGGCCAGCGCTCAGGTCCCGGGGACGAAGGAGATGCCGTCGGTGTCGAGCAGCAGGGCGATCGCGGGGGCGTAGGCCCGCTGCTTGATCGTGGCCAGGGTGGCCGGGTCCTTGGACGCCTGCGCCTGGGCCCGCTCGATGGCCAGCGGCAGGACGAGGTCGTCGTGGACGGCCTCCTGCACGATGCCGGCGGCCAGCGCCTCCTCGCCGCCGTAGCGGCGGGCCGTGACCATCGCCTCGTGGGCGGCCTGCGGGGCCAGGCGCGCCTGGACGAGCGCGCTCATGCCGGGCGTGAAGGGGATGTTGATGTCGGCCTCCGGGAGGCAGAAGTAGCCGCGGTCCTGGCGCATGATCCTGCTGTCGCAGGCCAGCGCGAGCATGGCGCCGGCGGCGAAGCAGTGGCCCTGGATGGCGGCGATGGTGGGGACGCCCAGGCCGAGCACGCGGGCGTACAGGTGCTGCACCTGCGTGACGAGGCCGGTGATCCCGTCCTGGTTGGCGCCCATCCATTCCAGGTCCAGCCCGTTGGACCAGATCTTGCCGGTGGCGGTGATCACCAGCGCCCGGGGCGCAGCCGCCGCCTCGACCTCGTCGAGGGCGCCGTCCACGGCGGAGACCCACTCGGGGTTGAAGCGGTTCTCGCCGTCCCCGAGGTCGAGGACGAACACGTCGGCATCACGGCGCAGGGAGACCATGGCGACAGTCTTTCATCGCCGTGGCGCGCACGTCAGCTCGCGCGCGAAGGCCTCGCGCAGGAGCGGGCGCTCGTGGGTGCCGTCCACCACCGCCTCGACCCGCAGGTGGGCATCCTCGCCGCGCAGCGTGAGGGTGGCGACCTGGTTGGCGTAGTCCGGCCGCTCCACCACCCGCCAGTCCACGGGCAGCGGGGCGACGCCTGCGCCGCGGGAGAGGCGGCGGGCCAGGCGCCCGGCCACGGCGGAGTGCCCGAAGGCGATCGCCCGCCGCTCGCGCGGCTCCAGCTCCTTGCGGAACGCCGAGCACACCGCCTGCCACACCGGCGCCCGCGCCCCGCGGCCGGGACGGAAGCCGACCTCCGCCAGGTAGCAGTGATGCACGTCGCCCGACAGCAGCACCACCGACGCGGGGGCGGGCCCCAGCCGCCCGTGGGCCGCGTCGTCGACGAGCGCCATCATCCGGCGGAAGCTCTCGTCGAACGACGCCCAGTGGTCGAGCACGGCCAGGCGGCGGATCTTCTCGCCGGCCCGGCGCAGCGGCCGGCCCCACGCGCCGTCGGCGACCGCCTCGTCCCACGCCTGCAGGTGGTGCAGCCCGGGGGCGAGCAGCACCGGCACGGAACTGGCCAGGAGCAGGTGGGAGGCTGGGACGGCCGCCTGCTCGCGGATCCACGCCCACTCCTCGTCGCCCACGATGCGCCGGCGCCCGGGGGTCACGTCGCGGCCGGCGCGCGAGTCGACGACCACGAGGCGGGCGCGGCCGATGTCCCGGGCGTAGCTCCAGCGGCTGTGGCCGCGCTGATGGCCGGCGTCGTCCATCGCCGCGGCCAGGGCCGCACCGCCGTCCGGGCCGGAGCGCACCGCCTCGAAGAGCGTGCTGTCCCGGAGCTCGCGGGGCGCCAGGTTCCCCAGGTGCTGGAAGACCCAGTACGCCATCAGCCCGCAGCGCACGTGGCGGTCGAACCACGGCTCGGCCGTCATCTCCCGCATCCAGCCGTCGGAGATGCGCCACTCGGCGTGGATCTCGTGATCGTCGAACACCATCGTGGTGGGGACGGTCGACAGCAGCCAGCGGATGGCCGGCTCCTCCCAGGCGTGCCGGTAGGACAGGGCGTACTCGTCGAAGCCGTCGAGCTCCCCCTCGGGCGCGTCCGGCGGGCGCGGGCGTCGCTCCAGCTCCTCGCGCAGCGCGGGCGACGGCTGGTCGGCGTAGATCTGGTCGCCGAGCAGGAGCAGCATGTCGGGCAGCGCCGGCCCGCCGCCCTCGCGGGCCGCCCGCAGCGCGAAGGCGCGCAGCGCGTCGATGCCGTGCCCGGCCGCGTCCTCGTCGGAGCGCAGCGTGTACGGCGGCGCGTGCGGCAGGGTCATGCGGCAGGAGCCGAAGGCCAGGCGCAGCGCCCCGTCGGCGTCCAGGGCCCGGATCGTGCTGGGCGGGAACGGGCTGTCCGGCGGCGGCCACGCGAGCGCGCCGTCGAGGCGGACCTCGTAGGGGAGGTCGGCCCCCGGCGTCAGCCCGTCGACGACGACGAGCGCGAAGTGGTGGCCCTCGATCGCCCAGGTGTCCGCCGTGTGCCCGGCGATCTCCACCCGGCAGGGCCCGTCGGTCTGCACCCAGACGGTGGCGCTCGAGCTGTCGGCGTAACGCAGGAGCGGACCGAGGATGAGCGCGGACATCCGACCCGTCTACCCGGCGGGCCGCGGTGTTAGCCGACGGCCGCCACGGGGCAGATCACCCGGACCGTCCAACCGTCCCCGGGAGAGTCATGCTCATCGCCGCCATCGTCGTGTTCTGCATCATCGTCCTCGTCCTGGCCTTCGTGCTGCCGCGGGGCTCGCGCCACGTCGAGGGCGGGGGCCAGAAGGTCCTCGGCACGGGGGCCCGCACGGGCTCCAAGGCGCCCGGCCGGCTCGGCCGCTGGCTGGCCAAGCCGTTCACCTCCTCCAGCCGCGCGGTCTCCAAGAGCGGGAGCGCGGGCCGCAAGGGCCGGGGGAAGATGCCGGTCTAGCCGCCGGGCTGCAGGTGGCTGAGCCGCGCGCACAGCTCCCACAGCCGCACGCCGTCGGCCGGGTCCTCGCGGGTCGACGGAAGCCGGTGGGTTGCGCGGGTGCGGCGGTCGTGCCAGAACTCGCCGTTGCGCGCCGCGGGCTCGTCGGCGGCGCCGAGCCACACGATCGTGTCGGCGCCCTGCTCGGCGTTGCGCAGCAGCGGCTTGGTGAGCTGGTGGAACCGGGGGAGGGATGACTCCACGCCGGGGGTGTCGGCCCAGCCCGGGTGCATGGCGTGCACGACGATGCCGCGGGACCCCAGGCGCCGGGCCCACTCCTCGGTGAGCACCACCTCGGCGCGCTTCGTGCGGGCGTAGACGGCGGGCGGGTCGTACTCCCGCCGCTCGGTCTGGGGGTCCTCGAGGTCGAGCTTGGCGGTGTACATCCCGCCCGACGACACGTTGATGATGCGGGAGGGGGCGCTGGCGGCGAGGAGATCGGCGAGCAGCTCGGTGAGCAGGAACGGGCCGACGACGTTGGTGGCGAAGGTCAGCTCGATCCCGTCGACCGACTCCGTGCGCTCGGCGATCATCGCGCCCGCGTTGTTGACGAGCACGTGCAGCGCGTCGGTGCGGGCCTGCACGTCGGCCGCGGCGGCGCGGACGGAGGCCAGGTCGCTGAGGTCGCCGATCACCAGCTCCACCTGCGCGTTGCCGGTGGCGGCGGTGATCTCCTCCACGGCGCGCGCGCCCCGCTCGGCGTTGCGGGCCAGCAGCAGGACGCGGGCGTCCAGGCGGGCGAAGCCCTCGGCGGCGGCGCGGCCCAGGCCGCTGGTGCCGCCGGTGACGAGCACGGTGCGGCCGGCCAGCGAGGGCATCCGGTCCTCCCAGGCCCGCGCGCGGATCGCGTAGCCGAGGTTGGTGTAGCCGGGGGCCACGGTGAAGTCCATGAAGCGGTCGAGCAGAGAGGTGATCACAACAGGATTCCGGACGGTTCGGGAAAGGAGATCACTGTGGCATACCCGCTCCGCCGCCACGTCCCGCGAAACGGGGGTGCGGCAACGCACATATGCAGAAAACTGAATATGCGATAATACGGCAATGCGCGACATCCCCCGGCTCAAGGCCGAGTTCTTCAAGACCCTCGGCCACCCGCTGCGCATCCGCATCCTGGAGCTGCTGACCGAAGACGACCGGTCCGTCGCCCAGCTCCAGGTCGCCGCCGAGGCCGAGCAGCCCGCCGTCTCCCAGCAGCTGGGGGTCCTGCGCCGCGCCGGCTTCGTCACCGCCCGCCGCGAGGGCGCCAGCGTCATCTACACCCTGGCCGACCCCCGCACCGCCGACCTCCTGGCCATGTCCCGCCAGATGCTGCTGGACATGGTCACCGCCACGCGGGACGAGCTGCAGCTCTCGTGAGCCGCGGCGACCTGCGTGCCCTGCTGCCCTCGCGGCGGGACTACCCCGGACTGCGCCGCGCCTGGCGCTCGGACCTCGTGGCCGGCATCACCGTCGCCGTCGTGGCCCTGCCGCTGGCGCTCGCCTTCGGCGTGGCATCGGGCCTGGGCGCGGAGGCCGGCATCGTCACCGCGATCGTCGCGGGCATCGTGGCCGGCGTGTTCGGCGGCTCCGACGTGCAGGTCAGCGGGCCGACCGGCGCGATGACCGTGGTGCTCGTGCCCGTGGTGGCCAGCGTCGGCCCCGGCGGCGTGCTCGTCGTGGCCCTCGCCGCCGGCCTGTTGCTCATCATCGCCGGCGCCGCCCGGCTGGGGCGCTACGCGGGGATCCTGCCCTGGCCGGTCATCGAGGGCTTCACCGTCGGCATCGCCCTGCTCATCTTCCTGCAGCAGGTCCCCCTGGCCCTCGGCGTCCCCAAGCCGGCGGGGGACAACACCGCGGTCGTCGCCGCGACGGCGGTCGTCGACTGGGCCGGCTCCCAGTGGACGGCGCTCGCGCTCGTCGGGCTGGTGGTGGCCGTGATGGTCCTCCTGCCCAAGCTCCACCACGGACTGCCCGCCTCGCTCGCCGCGGTGGTCGGCGTCACCGTGCTGGCCGAGCTCGCCGGCCTGGACGTCCCGCGCATCGGCGCGATCCCCAGCGGCCTGCCGCTGCCGCAGTTCCCCAGCGTCGCCGTCGGCGACCTGCACGGGCTCGGCACCGCCGTCATGGCCGTGGCCGCGCTGGCCGCGATCGAGTCGCTCCTGTCGGCCAAGGTCGCCGACGGCATGGCCGACGGCCGGCCCCACGACGCCGACCGCGAGCTGGTGGGCCAGGGCATGGCCAACGTCGCGGTCTCCTTCTTCGGCGGCATGCCCGCCACCGGCGCCATCGCGCGCACCGCGGTCAACGTGCGCTCCGGCGGCCGCACCCGCGCCGCCGCCATCGTCCACGGCGTGGTCCTGGTGATCGTGGTCCTGGCCTTCGCGCCGTTCCTGGCCAAGGTGCCGCTGGCCGCGCTGGCGGGCGTCCTCATGGTCACCGCGGTGCGGATGGTCGACACCGCGTCGGTGCTGCGGATCGCCCGGTCCAGCCACAGCGACGCCCTGCTCCTGCTCGCCACCGCCGGCGCGACGATCGTCTTCGACCTCGTCATCGCGGTCGGGGTCGGCATCACGCTGGCCGGCATCCTCGCCCTGCGGGCCATGGCGGCGAGCACGGAGTTCCGCCGCGAGCCGCTCAGCCCCGCCGACGGCGGCGACGACCTGATCGTCGACGAGGCGCTCGAGCACGCGCTGCTGGCCGAGCACATCGTGGCCTACCGCCTCGACGGCGCGCTGTTCTTCGGGGCCGCGCAGCGCTTCCTGCTGGAGCTCACCGAGGTCAGCGACGTGGAGGTGGTGATCCTGCGCCTCGGCGGCCTGCGCCTGCTCGACAGCACCGGGGCCCAGGCCCTCGGCGACCTCGTGGTCCACCTGCAGCACCGCGGCGTCACGGTGCTGCTGGCCTGCGTGCAGCCGGAGCATCTGGCGCTGCTCGAGCGGGCCGGCGTCCTCGACCAGCTCGCGCACGAGAACCACGTGGTGCCGACCATCACCGAGGCGCTCGAGCACGCCCGCCGCCACCACGAGCGCAACCGGGCCATGGCCGCCGCCTAGCGGCGCGTCAGTGCGCCAGCCGGGTGCAGGCGATGCACAGCACGGACTCGGGCGCGGCCTGCATCCGGGCCGGCGCAATCGGCTGGCCGCACGCGTCGCACACGCCGTAGGTGCCCTCCTGGAGCTTGTCCAGCGCCCGGTCCACCCGCTCCTGGCTGACCTCCAGCGAGCCACCCACGCCGATGTCGGTGAGCCGGGTCACGGCCTCCAGGGTCCCGTCCCCGATCCGCTTGCCGAAGCCGATGTCGCCGCCCCGCTCCGGCGGCGCCGCCATGCCGGCGATGCGGCGATGCAGTCGCGCCTGCCGGTCGTGCAGCACGCGCTCGACGGCGAGGAGGTTGAAGCTGTTCATTCGTCCCTGCTACCCGCCCGCATCGGCTGGCACGCCATCTCGAACACGCCGCGTTGTCGGCCCCCGGTCCGACGGATACTCTCGCGGCCATGAACGGCGCCAAGAACAAGAACCTCGTCCTCGCGGCCATGGTCTTCGCCGTGGCGATGACCTTCATCGATCAGACGATCGTGGCCATCGCGGTCCCGGACCTGGAGAAGGACCTGTCGCTGTCGCCCACGGGCTCGCAGTGGATCATCAACGGCTACCTGCTGTCGCTCTCGGCGCTGTTCGCCTTCGGCGGCAAGCTCGGCGACGTGCTGGGGCGCCGGCGCATGGTCGTGGTGGGCGTCATCGGCTTCGCACTGGCCTCGGTGGCCTGCGGCTTCACCCCCACCACCGGGATCGCCGAGGCGTGGATCGTCACCTTCCGCGTGATCCAGGGCGCCTTCGCCGCCCTGATGTTCCCGGCCGCGGTCGGCATCGTGGTCGCCTCCTTCCCGCTCCGTGAGCGCGGCAAGGCGCTGGCCATCTTCTTCGGCATCTCCGGCGGCCTCACCGCGATCGGCCCGATGGCGGGCGGATACCTCACCGAATGGACCTGGCGGTCGATCTTCTGGATCAACGTCCCGGTGGCGCTGATCGCGCTGTTCCTGATCTGGCGCTCGCATCCCGACGACGAGAAGCACCCGGGCGGCCTGGACTACCGCGGCACCCTGCTCATCTCCGGGGCCATGGGCCTGCTCGTGCTCGGCCTGCAGCAGTCCAGCGAGTGGGGGTGGGGCTCCGCGCAGACCTGGGCGTGCGTGGTCGTCGGCCTGACCCTCGGCGCCGTGTTCGTGTGGTGGGAGCTGCGCACACCGGAGCCGCTGCTGGAGCTGCGCATCTTCCGCGACCGCGGCTTCGCGGTGGAGAACATCGTGCTCGGCACGATGTCCATCGTCTTCGTGCCGTTCTTCTTCTTCGGCAGCGTCTACGCGCAGGCGGCGCTGGGGGAGAGCGCCCAGAACGCGGGCTTCTACATCATGTGGTTCTTCCTCGGGTTCGTGATCACCGCGCAGATCGGCGGGCGCATCCTCGATGCGCGCGGCGCGCGCCCCGCCGTGGTGCTGGGCGGGGCCGTCGCCGCCGTCGGCTTCTACCTGCTCGCCGGGAAGATGACGGTCCTCGACCTGGACAAGCAGTGGATGTACATCGTCCTGGCGGGCGCGGGCGTCGGGTTCCTGCTCGGCCCGGCCAGCACCGACGCCGTCAACCGGGCGCCGCGGTCGAGCTACAGCCAGGTCACCGG
>CAZXNX010000094.1:0-8486 GCA_964642225.1 uncultured Solirubrobacteraceae bacterium
GCTCGGATCGGTGGTACTGTTGAATTCAGCCAGCGACACGTCGACGAGGTAGGACCCGCCGTGCGGCCGTGCATCCACCCCCGCCTCCCCGAGCGCCTCGGTGACCCGCCGGTCGCGGGCGCGGGCAAACGGCGACACGTCGCTCGTCCAGTGCACGGCGCCGGCCCCCGTCTCGGCGGCCAGGGCGGGGAGCACGAGCTCGGGCGCCCCGCGCCGCACCACCAGCGCGCTGCCGCGGCGCCGCAGGCTCGCGTCGAGGTCGGCCAGGCAGCCGAGCAGGAAGGCGGTGCGCGGCCCGGAGGCGAAGCGGCCGTCGAGCAGGCGGTCGTCGAAGACGAAGGCGACCACGACGCGGTCGTGCGCGCGCAGCGCCTCGGTGAGGGCCGGATGGTCGTGCAGGCGCAGGTCGCGGCGCAGCCACACGATCGCCAGGGATGCCGGGGAATCCATGTCCGAGCAATACGTACCCGACCCCGCGGTCGCTCACCGCCATCCACCGCGCGGCGGCCTTCGTACACTCAGGACATGGCCGATTCCTCCGACACCGGCTTCGCCCTCTTCCCCCTCGGGCTCGTGGCGCTGCCCCACGAGCTGGTCCCGCTGCACATCTTCGAGGCGCGCTACCGGGTCATGGTGGCCGACTGCCTGGAGCAGGGGACCGAGTTC
This sequence comes from uncultured Solirubrobacteraceae bacterium, assembly GCA_964642225.1. Classification (GTDB taxonomy): domain Bacteria; phylum Actinomycetota; class Thermoleophilia; order Solirubrobacterales; family Solirubrobacteraceae; genus JBBQCW01. Next base: position 667 of record CAZXNX010000094.1, read on the forward strand.
GGCATCATCTGGTCGGCCGACGACGGCCTGCGCGACGTGGGCTGCGCGATGGAGATCGCCGACGTCCTGGAGGAACTCCAGGACGGGCGGATGAACATCATCACCCGCGGCACCCGGCCCTTCGCGCTGCTGGAGCGCTCCGACGCGCTCGGCTACCCGTCCGGGACGGTGGAGTGGCTCGACGACGACGACGAGGACCTCGACACGAGCCTCGTCGCCGACGCCCGCGACGCCTACCGCGAGCTGGTGCGCACCGCCACCGACCGCATCCTCGACGAGGACGATGTGGCCGACCTGGACGCCTACCGGATGGCCGCCACCGTGGAGTTCGGCCCCCGCCCCAAGCAGGAGCTGCTGGAGCTGCGCAACGAGAACGACCGGCTGCGGATGGTCGCGACGATGTTCTCGGAGGCCACCGCTCGCCTGCAGCTCATCGGCCGGGGCGAGTCCAAGGCCCGGTCCAACGGCAAGGTCCGCTTCGGCTGAGCCGGCTCAGCGCGGCAGCCCGCACACGCGGCGGGCGATGTCGCGCACGAACTTCGCGGCCCGGTAGAACACCGCGGGCTGCCCGGCCGAGGTGTCGGCGAAGGCCACGCGGCCCTTCTCGCTGCGGATCTCGTAGCGCAGGATCGACCCCGGCCCGGGCGCCAGGCGCACGGTGTCCACCGCGGGCCCGGGATGGGCGTCGTCCTTGCCGTTCAGCTCGCGGGCGATCTTGCGGGCGAGGATCAGGTCGTCGCTGGTGATCTCCTTCGTCGCGCCGTCGTTGCACGTCACGGTGCCGCCGTCCCCCACGAGCATCGTCAGGCGGGCGCCGGGGGTGCTGCCGGTGCGGTGCACGACGAACAGGTCGGCCGAGGGCGAGCCGCATCCGGCCAGCACCGCGGCGGCGGTGGCGGCGAGCAGGAGCGGGAGGGAGCGCTTCATGCGGCGACCACGGCGCCGCCGCGCCGGGGGTCGCCCCCGCCGGACATCGCGCCGCTGCGCTGGTCGCGCCGGACGGCCTGGACGCCGCCGAAGAACAGGTTGGGGGCGCGGAACGGCGTGACCGCCCTCCCGGCGCTGCGCAGCGCGTCCAGGTCGACGCCCGGCTCGGCGAAGACCATGCCGTCCTCCAGGTGCACCCGGGGCGCGTCGATCGCCTGCTGCGCCGTCCAGCCGTGGTCGACCACCCCGACGATGGTCTGCAGGATCGCCGACCGGATCCGGTTGGAGCCGGCGCTGCCGACCACGAGCTCCACGCCGTCGGGCCCCACCACCACGGTGGGCGCCATCATCGAGGGCAGCCGGCGGCCGGGCGGATAGGTGTGGAAGCCGCGGGGGTTGAGGTCGTCCTCGCCCATCATGTTGTTGACGTGCACCCCGGTCCCCGGGACGACGACGCCCGAGCCCTCGCCGTTGCTGCACGTCACCGAGCAGGCGTTGCCGGCGCCGTCCAGGACGGAGATGTGCGTGGTGGAGCCCAGCCGCGAGGCGAGCAGGCGGTCGGCGAACCCGGGAGCGGCGAGGCCATCGAGGAAGTCGTCGGTGCGCGCGGCGTGGACCTCCTCCATGGTGTCGACGATCGCCAGCACCGACGGGGGCGACGGGACCCGGTCCAGCAGGCCGAGCGCGAGCGCGACGAGCACGCCGCCCGCGTTGGGCGGGGGCGGCGACAGCACGTCGCGACCCCGGTAGGACGCCTGCACCGGGCGGCCGGGGGCGACCGCGTAGCCGCGCAGGTCGCCGGGGGTGATGCTGCCGCCGCGGTCGGCCAGCCACGCCTGGATGGCGGCGCCGATCTCGCCGGTGTAGAACGGCGCGGCCCCCTCGGCGCCCAGGCGCTCGATGGCGTCGCCGAGCTCGGGGCACACGAACGCCTCGCCCTCGCGCAGCACCCGTCCTTCCGGCGCCAGCAGCGCGGCGCACTCGGCCGTGCTGGTGAGGATCGGCCGCAGGATCTCGGCGACGTAGGCCTGCTCGGCGTTGAGCGGCACCCCGGTGCGCGCCAGCGCGGCGGCGGGGGCGGCCAGGTCGGCCAGCGGGACCGAGCCCCACCGCCGGTGCGCGTCCTCGATGCCGGCCGGCGTGCCCCAGGTGCCGCACGAGGCGGGTCCGACGTTGAACACCTGGCGGGCGTCGCCGAAGTCCACGTCGACGGGCAGCATCGCGGCCCGCTCGCCGACCGCCGTGTCCCCCAGGCCGGGGGCGCTGACGAAGAAGTCCAGGAGCACCGGCTCCTGCGGCGGCGCGGCGTAGAGCAGGTAACCGCCGGCGCCGGGGCCGGTCAGCAGCGGTTCGGCCACCCACGAGACGAGCATGGCGGCGATGGCGGCGTCGACGGCGTTGCCGCCGGCCCGCAGCACGTCGGCTCCCGCCTGCGCGGTGAGCGGGTGCCCGGCCGCGACCATGCCATCTTCACCACTCATGTGGGGAATGATCCCAGCGGGAGGCCGGCGATGACCCGCGGCCCGACGCCGCGGGGTCGGTGCCTAGCCGCGCGGCACGAATTCCGGGACGTCGAGCTCGCTGACGCCCATGCCGGTCTGGCGGGACGACGTCGAGCGCCCGGAGCCGGAGCTGCGCCGCTCCACGCGGGGCTCGCCCTCGGGCTCGACCACGCGCTTGCGCTCGATGCGCCGCGGGCGGGCGTCGCTGTAGCCGGTGGCCACGACGGTGACCCAGACCTCGTCCTGGAGCTTGTCGTCGACCATGGCGCCGAAGATGATGTTGGCCTCGGGATGCGCCGCGGCCGACACGGCCTTGGCCGCCTCGTTGACCTCGTGCAGCGAGAGGTCGTTGCCGGCGGTGATGGAGAGCAGGATCTTGCGCGCGCCCTCCATGCTCGTCTCCAGCAACGGCGAGGAGACGGCCTGGCTGGCGGCCTCGATCGCCCGGCCCTCGCCGGTGCCCATGCCGATGCCCAGGAGGGCGGGCCCGGCGTCGGACATGATCGTCCGCACGTCGGCGAAGTCGAGGTTGATGAGGCCCGGAAGCGTTACGAGATCCGAGACGCCCTGGACGCCCTGGCGCAGCACGTCGTCGGCGACGCGGAAGGCGTCGATCATCGACGTCTGCTTGTCCAGGACGGACAGCAGGCGGTTGTTGGGCACCACGATGAGCGTGTCGACCTCGTCGGCGAGCGCCTGCACGCCGATGTCGGCCTGCTGGGCGCGGCGGGTGCCCTCGAAGCCGAACGGGCGGGTGACCACGCCGACGGCCAGCGCGCCGATCTCCCGGGCGATCCGGGCGACGATCGGGGCCGCACCGGTGCCGGTGCCACCGCCGGAGCCGGCCGTGATGAAGATCATGTCGGAGCCCTTGAGGAGCGCCTTGATCTTGTCGTACTCCTCCATCGCCGCCGCGCGGCCGATCTCCGGGTTGGAGCCGGCGCCCAGGCCCCGCGTGAGCTGGGGCCCGATGTGCAGGGTGATGTCGGCCGTCGACTGCGCCAGGGACTGGGCGTCGGTGTTGATGGCGACGAACTCGACGCCCTCCACCTCGGCCTCGACCATGCGGTTGACGGCGTTGACGCCGGCACCGCCGACGCCGACGACGCGGATGACGGGCTGGCCGACGGAGCGGCTCGCGGTGTAGGGCGTGTCGTAGTCCACCGTGGCCGAGTAGTCGGGCCGCGACGGCGAGCGCACCAGCATGTCCTCCGGGATGTCGGAGGAGAAGGCGTGGCGCAGGCGCTCCTGCGGGGTGGGCACCTGGTACTCGGCCTCCTCGGCCGCCGCGGTCTGCGGCTTGAGGCCGGGGTGCGGCTCACGGCGCGGGGCGTCGGACGCCTCGGCGGCGGGCGCCGCGGGCGTGGGCTCGGCGGGAGCGGAGGCGGCGGCGTCCTTGGCCGTCGCGGCGTCGTCGCCGGCCTGCTCGGTCTTGCGGAACAGCTCCGCCAGTGGTCCTTCGCGCATGCTTGCGCGCTTACCGGTTGCCATGAGCCAGCACCTCCTTCGCGAGATCGCGGTAGGACTGCGCGGCCACGCCGTCCGGTTCGTATTTCAGCACCGACATGCCCTTGACCGGGGCCTCCGCGAAACGCACGGTCTTGCGGATGCGGGAGGCGAACACGCGATCGCCGAAGTTCTCCTCCAGGATCTCGATCGCCTCCTTGGCGTGCGTCGTGCGCGTGTCCATGAGCGTGGGCAGGATGCCCTCGATCTGGACCTCGGGATTCAGGTTCTCCCGGATCATGTGCAGCGTGTTCTGCAGCTGGATGAGTCCACGCATGGAGAGATACTCGCACTGTACGGGGACGATCACCTTGTCTGCCGCGGTCAGCGCGTTGATCGTGAGGAGCCCGAGGCTCGGCGGGGTGTCGATGCAGATGAAGTCGTAGTCCTCCATGATCGGCTTGAACGCCTTCTGCAGCGAGCGTTCACGCCCGATCTGGGCGGACATGGCGATCTCGGCGCCGGCGAGGTCGATCGAGGCGCAGGCGATGTCGATCTCGCGCTTGCGGATCGCCTCGCGGATCGAGGTGTGATGGACGAGGACGTCGTACATCGACGTCTCGACCGTGTCGGGGTCGATCCCCTGCGACATGGTGAGGTTGCCCTGCGGATCCATGTCCACGCAGAGGACGCGGAACCCCTTCTCGGCGAAGGCGACCGCGAGGTTCAGCGTCGTCGTCGTCTTGGCGACGCCGCCCTTCTGATTCGCGAATGCGATGACTTTGGCCTGTCCGGTCTTCACGGGGTGCTCCGATGGATTCGGGTGCTGGGACCCTTGCTCGGCTGGTATTCGCAGAAGGGGAGCGGAATCCTTCATCCACACGGGCAGGAAGTAGCATCGCCCGGCATGTCCGAGGTCGTCACCCACTGGGACGGAGTCCAGCCACACGTCATCGAGCGGGGCCCGCTGGAGGGCCGAAGGTGGCGCCTGGGCCCCCTGGCGGGGGCCGACCGGGTGGGCCTGAGCCGCTACGCGATGGGGCCCGGACAGCGTCCGATGCCGCTCCACACGCACGCTGACGAGGAGGAGATCGTCTTCGTCCTGGCGGGCGGCGGCGTGACCACCGACGGCGAGCGCGCCTGGGCGATCGCGGCCGGTGACACGGTCGTGCACGCGGCCGGCGGTGCCCCCCACACCTTCGTGGCCGGCCCGGACGGGCTCGACGTCCTCGTGTTCGCCACCGGGTCCGACACCCGCCTGACCTGGCTCCCGCGCGCCAACGTGATGTTCGCGGGCCCGCGCTGGCTGCCGCTCGACGGCCCCCACCCGTTCCGGGCCGAGGTCGAGGCCGGGCCCCTGGAGCTCGGCGCGGCGGAATCCGACCGCCCGGCCCACGTGGTGGCACTGGACGACGTGGATCCCGACGAGCTCCGGATCAGCGATGTCGCGGTCGTCCGGCGGCGCCTCGGGGCGGCGGCCAGCGCGACACGCAGCGGGTTGAGCCAGCTCACCGTGCTCCCCGGCGGACGATCCTCCCTCCCCCACTGCCACGCCGCCGAGGAGGAGCTGTTCGTCGTGCTGGACGGGAGCGGGCTGCTCGAGCTGCACGCCACCGACGGCGCACCGGCGGGTGAGTACCCCGTCGCCCGCGGGTCCCTGGTCGCCCGGCCCGCCGGTTCGGGCGTGGCGCACTCCTTCGTCGCGGGACCGGACGGGCTCACCGTGCTGGCCTTCTCCCGCACCGAGCTCGGCGACAGCCTGTTCTACCCGCGCTCGCAGAAATTTCGGGTGCGCGGCCTCGGGGTCATGTTCCGGATCGAGCAGACCACGCTGGACGACGGAGAGCCGGGCCCATCCCACATCTCCTGAGCAAGCCGCTGGTCGTCGTCACCGGCAAGGGCGGCGTGGGCAAGTCGACGGTGGCCGCGGCGCTCGGCCTGGCCGCGGCCGAGCGCGGGCTGCGCACCATCGTCGCCGAGGTGGCCGCGCGCGACGACGTGTCCCGCACCCTCACCGGCGCCCACCACCCGGGCGCCGCCGTGGGGCCGGTGTTCGAGGAGCGCGAGGTCGCCCACGGGCTGCACCACATCTCCATCGACCCGCAGGAGGCGATGCGCGAGTACCTCGTCGATCAGCTCCCCTCCCGCTCGCTGGCGGGCATCCTGGGGTCCTCCTCCACGTTCGGGCTGCTGGCGGCCGCCACGCCCGGCCTGCGGGAGCTGCTGACGATCGGGAAGGTGTGGGAGCTGGCCCAGCCCGGCCGCCGCACACCCGGGGCCATGCCCTACGACCTCGTGGTGCTCGACGCCCCCGCCACCGGGCACGGCGTGGCCATCCTGGAGGCGCCCGCGACCTTCGCCGACGCGGCCCGGGTGGGCCCCATCGCCCGCCAGGGCCGTACCATCGCCGAGATGCTCCGCGATCCCTCTCGCACCGGCGTGGTGCTCGTGACCACCCCCGAGGAGATGCCGGTCAACGAGACCATCGCGCTGGAGCGCACCGTGCGCGAGCAGCTGCGGCTCGAGGTCGACCTCGTGGTGGCCAACCGCGTGCTGCCCGACCGCTTCCGCGGCGACGACGCCGGCACGCTGCGGGCCGCCCCCTCCGGTACGGAGCGGCCGGTGCGCCTGGCCCTGGCCATCGCGGGCCGGGCGAAGGCCCAGCGCGCCCAGGTGGCCCGGCTGCGCCGCGCGGCCGGCGCCACGCCCGTGCGCACCCTCCCCTTCTCCTACGCGCCGTCGATCGACGCCGCGGCCCTGACTCCGCTGGCCCACCGCCTGGGCGGCATCCTGTGAGGATGGGGCGATGAGCATCGGCGACCGGCTGGAGGGCAAGCGCGTGGTGATCTGCGCCGGCTCCGGCGGCGTGGGCAAGACGACGACCTCGGCGGCGATCGCCCTCGGCCTGGCGGCCCAGGGCAAGCGCGTCGCGGTGGTCACCATCGACCCCGCCCGGCGCCTGGCCGACGCGCTCGGGCTCGACGAGCTGGACAACGAGCCGCGCCAGGTCGACCCGGCGCGCCTCACCGGCCACGGGCTGGAGCTGACGGGCGAGCTGTGGGCGATGCAGCTCGACGCCAAGCGGACGTTCGACGAGCTCATCACCAAGCTCTCGCCCGACGACAAGACCCGCGAGGAGGTGCTGGACAACCGCATCTACCAGGAGCTCTCCAGCGCCGTGGCGGGCTCCCAGGAGTTCACCGCCATCGCCAAGCTCTACGAGCTGGACAGCGAGGGCAACTACGACGCGATCGTCCTGGACACCCCGCCGTCGCGCAACGCCCTGGACTTCCTCGAGGCGCCCGACCGGCTCACCGGCTTCTTCGAGGGCCGCGCGCTGCGGATGTTCCTGGCCCCGACCGGGATCGCCGCCAAGGTCGTCGGCGCGGGCACCGGCGTGGTGTTCAGCGTGCTCAAGCGCGTCACCGGCGTGGACCTGCTGTCGGACCTGTCGGTGTTCTTCCGGGCGCTGGGCGGCCTGATCGACGGCTTCCGCGAGCGCGCCGCAGGCGTCAAGGCGATCCTCGGCGACCCGGCCACCACCTTCCTCGTCGTGACCTCCCCCGAGCGCGAGCCGGTGACCGAGGCCATCTACTTCCGCGGCAAGCTGCGCGACGCCGACATGCCGTTCGGCGGCCTGGTCGTCAACCGCGTGCACGTGCGGGCGGCGAAGGAGGAGGACCCGGACGACGTGCGCGCCGCCCTGGTGGAGGAGCTCGGCGAGGCGCTGGCCGCCAAGGTGGCGACCACCCTGCGCGAGCAGCAGCTGCTGGCCGCCCGCGACGAGGCCGCCGTCCAGCGGCTCTCCCGCGAGACCGGCGACGAGGACCCCGTCATCGTCCCCCTGCTCGATGGCGACGTGCACGACGTGGACGGCCTCGTGGCCATCCACCGGCACCTGTTCGCCAGCGGCCGCGAGCGCGACGCGCTGCTGGCCGCCGCCGC
>CAZXNX010000095.1:0-5389 GCA_964642225.1 uncultured Solirubrobacteraceae bacterium
GAACGTCCGAGACCGCCACCTGGTCGGGCGGGATGGGGTCGCTGATCGTGACCGATGTGGAATAGACGACCATATGGGCTGCGTGGAGCGAGAACCCGCCCGCGCAGCCGGTGTCACACCAGACGCCAAAACTGAGGGAGGCGGCGGACAAGCCCGAGAACGTGGTGAGCGCTCCCCCGTCCGTGCCTATCGAGCAGCTCGACTGAACCGAAGGGTCGTAGGCGCACTCCTCAAGCATTGTGGCGCCGGCTCGTGTCTGCACCTTCCACGCGCCGGTGTCGCCAGTCTTGTCCATGTAGCGGCTGTAGCTCAGCGCCGTGATCGACGTTCCGGACGGAGCCGACAGCGTGAAGTTCGCCGCATTCGCGCGGAACGTGCCGCCCGCACCACCCTGGCTACCGAGGTAGTCCTGGGCGTACATGCCACCATTGGCGCCTGCGGCGCCGCAAGCACGTCCCGCCTGCATGCTCTCCGGGTCGCTGTTGGACTGCATCCACGCCGCTGAGGACGCACCGGCTCCGCAGGAGTTGACCGCGTACGTGCCCGCCCAAGCCTGGCCTGCTCCGAGGAGCAGCAGGAGGCCCGTCAACGCGATGAGGAGGCTGTGTCTCATGGTGCCTGCAGGGACGATGGCATGGGCCAGCGGACCGTGCGCCGGCTTCATCCTTCGTGCTCAGTTGCTCGTGGCACGTGTATGTTCCTGATTCTCGCCACCGCTCCGAGGGATTCGCGACTCGTCGAGCCAGTGCCGGGTAGCAGCACCGCGATTACGCGTCGCGGCTTCGCGCGCAACGTGAACGAAATTCGGCTCCTCGCCCTGGTGGCTTGGGCGATGCGCCGGATCGAGAACTCAGTGCGGCTGGCGTACACGCTGGCGCGCAGCATCTCACCGCGCCTGCGACCGGTGATCGAGACAATCAGCGTGCCGCTCTTGCGGCCCTTGCGCTGCGCCCACGAGGCCTTTAGACCTCGCAGCTTCAGCCGGAGCGCAGGCGCGATCGTCACGGCGTCGTCCTTGCTCTGCGACCCCGGTGAGGAGTGGCCATCGACATCGGTAGCCGGGCCGGTCGGCTGGTTGGCGCCGCCCCGATCGACCAACGCGCCGACACCGAGCGAACGAGCCGCTGCGTCGAGGTCGGGGATCGCGAGATTGCCCTCGTGGCGTGCGGTGGCCACGAGCGCCGCTTGGGCCTGGACGCCGGTCAGGCCGGGGACGAGATCGCAGAGTGTCGTGATCGCCTGGGCAACCAGGACAGTAGCCGTCGATGAGCCACCGGCATTGTCCACCGCGGCCGCACCCGTCGCGAGATCCATCGCCTCGAGGATCCCGCAACCCGGGGCCACCAGGTCGGTGTGCCCATCGAACGATGCATATGGGCAGAGCCCGCCAGTGCTGTACCCCGCCCCTACCGCCAGAACGTTCGCCGCTGATGCCGGGTACTGGGTCGCCCCGTCTTGATTGCCGGCGGCGGCTACCACCGCGATGCCTTGCTGGCGCGCCTGCGCGACCTGATTGTCGATCAGGGTTGCTTCTGCTGGCGATGCCATCCCGGCGTGCCCAAGGCTGAGACTGACCGCTGCTATCCGGTACATCGGGACCTCAAACAGGAACTGACGGCATCGGGTAATTGCCTGTTGGACCGCGGGAGCGGTGAACGCGCTCGAGCTGTCGGCCTGCGCCCGCACAAGCACGACGCGCCCCTGCGGCTCGAGCCCAACGGTCCCCCACCCATTCCGCGGCGCGACCGCGGCGGAGGCCATGAACGTGCCGTGGCGTTCCACGTCGCCGGGGCCGGGGTCGGGGCCGATCGACCCGAGGCCGACGCGGGCCACGATCGGGCCCGCGGGATCGGTGGCGGGCGTGTCGGGCGTGACGATCGCCCCGGTGTCCACGATGCACGTGACCGCACGGGTGGGTGCCATGTCGGCGGACGTGAGTCCTTCGACCCACGCGGCGTTCATCCCCGCCGCCTGCGGCGTCGGGATCGGCTCCGCGACGGCCGCCGACGGCGCGGCCGCGAGCAGCACACCGCACACGACCGCGAGCCGCGTCAGGTGACGCGGCCCGGTCGAACGGCATGCACCTGAACGTCCGCCCGTCAGGGCAACACCACCACCTTTCGCACGCGACTTGTCCCGCTCGCATACGCCGCGGAATCGTTGGGCACCACGCGAACACGGAACCGGTAGGTGGTCCGGCGGGTCGTGCGCATGAACCGGTAGGACAGGCGGAAGTGCCCGTGTCGCGCGCGGCTCGAGGCGAAGGTCGACCAGCCGGCCGGCAGCTTCACCTGCACCTGCACGAGGGGCCCTCGGCCGGACACCGCCCCGTCGACCTTGCCGCCGAACCGCAGGGTGCTGCGGTTGTGCAGCCGCGAGCGCGAGAGCGACAGCCGCGCGCCCTGGCGGATCCTGAGACTCAGGGTCCCGCTGCCCCGGTTGGCGTCATGCCCGTCCCGCGGGAAGTACACGAGCCGCATCTGCCGGCTGACCCCGCCCTTGCGCGTGAACATCAGCAGCGATCCGTCCTGCCGCGAGATGGTCCCGCCGTCGATCTTCCATGTGCCCGACGACTTCTTCTGCGCCAGGTACACCTTGGCTCCCGAGATCGGCTTGCCGTCGTGCGTCTTGAGCGATCCGCGGATCCGCAGTCGCTGGCGGGCGGCCGCAGTCGCCGTCGCGGTGACCCGCCGATGCTTGCCGCTCCCCCGTTCGAAGTAGGCGGCGAGGACCGCCCCGTCGTCAGCCGGCGAGCCGTTGGTGCCGGAACCGCCGTTCGGGTTGGTGACCGGCACCACGTTCTGGTCGATGCGGGCCACATCCGCGACCGTGGCTCCGGGCGAGCCGGTGGCTCCGGGCTTGCCCTGCTCCCCCGCGGCGCCGGTGGCTCCCGGCGTGGACACCACGATGGGGCGCACCGTGGCGTCCCACGGATCGGGATCGACCCCGTTGATGGCGCCGTCACCGTCGATGTCACCGTCGAGGCGGTTCATCGTGCCGTCGCCGTCCAGGTCGCCACAGGCATCGCGCGGCCCGGTCGGGCGCCCGCTGCAGTAGGCGACCACCACCGCGCCGTTGGCGAACGGCCCGTCGGTGAGGGCGCTCGTGCCGGAGGACTGGCCTCCGGCGTCAGCCGCGGTCACCTCGCAGCGCAGTTTGGATCCGATGTCCTGCGCGGTCAGCATGTAGGACGCGCTCACCGCGCCCGGGACCGCCACGGCCCCCGAGCCGTCCGCGTTGGAGCGCAGCCAGCGGAACGAGATCGCCGGCGACTCGCCCTGGACCGGCGCGGCGCAGGACACCGTCTCCCCCTCCCTGGCGGCCGGCCCGCTGACCGCGACGTTGCCGATCACCGGCGCGACGTTGTCCACGGTCTTGGTCACGGGCCCGTACAGCGTGGTGCGGTTGCCCGCGGCATCCTCGACCTGCAGGCGCACGAGCTGGTTGCCGTCCGAGAGGGCGGCACTGTCGAACTGCAGGTCCGACGAGATCGAGGACGAGCACGGCTGCGGCGAGGTGAACTCGTACGGGTCGCCGTTCGCCGGGTTCTCGTCCTGGCAACGGCCGTCGTTGCCGTCGAGCACCTTGGTGCTGCGCGTGGTGAGACTGCCGACGTCGGTTCCGGCCTGCACCAGTAGGCGATAGACGCCCGAGCCCGAGTCCGTGGCGTTGAAGGCCAGAGACTGGGGGCCGTGCCAGGTCCCGCGGGAGATGGCGTCACCCGCCGCGGCCGACGACGACGGCGAACTGCCGTCAGTGGTCGTCATCTGCGCCTTGAAGATGCGCGCGTAGGAATTCGTGACGCCGGGCTCCCCGCCGGGGCAGACGGCGGCGGGCGGCCCGCCGCAGATCGCCCACACCTGCACGGCGCTGGCGCTGCGTCCAGCAATGTCGACAAACGGCGTGCCGGACCAGTCGAAGGAGCCGCCGGTCCCGCCGGACCCGTCGAAGCCGATGGTCTTGTCGTACCCCGAGAACGGGGCCGTGTTCACCGCCACCGAACCGTCCGACCCGTCCTGGAAGGGGCGGGCGCCGCCGTGCATCCACAGCTTGTAGGCGGAGATCGAGGTCCCGGGCGCGGCGGTGTAGACCCAGCCGATCCCGCTGTTGGCCTGGCGCGCCGTGGAGCGATCGTTGACGGCGACCAGCCCGTTGTCCATGGCCGCCAGCCCGGAGTCCGTCTGGGCACAGCCGTTGGTCGGGTCGGGGCCATACCCCGCCCAGTTCCCGATCGTCGCCGACTGCCAGCCGGTGGCGCCGTCGCCGATGGGCACCGGCTGGTCACTGGAGCCGTGACAGGTCCGCACCGTGAAGGTGCCGGCCTGCCCGTCGGCGGCGAGCGGGCCCGCGGCGAGCGCGACGGCGAGAAGGGACAGCAGGGCTGCCCGGCGGACCGGGCCTCGGGTGGTGGTCATGGCGTTGCTCCTCGAGCGAACGGGTCGTGTTGTGGTCACGGGGTGAACTCCCCGGTGCTGCCCTTCGGTGCTGCGGGCTCGGTCGATGAGGAGGAACTGGCCTCCACGTCGCCGGAACCGGAAGAGGTGGTGGGCTCGGCCGCCGCCGGGAACTCCTGGGGCGCGGAGAACTCCCCGCTCGACGCGGTGCTCTTGGCTGGCGGCGAGAACTCGGGCTTGCGGCGCTTGGGCTTCGACGCCGACTTCTCCTGCGCGGTGCTCGCGCCGGAGGATGAGGACGCCGCGGTGCTCGTGGTCGAGGCCGGGGCCGTCGCCACCGCCGCGGCGGCCGTCGTGCTCCCCGGCTCGCGCGCGGCAGTGGGCTCAGCGCGCTTGACCACGGCCGGGCGGTGGCCGGCCGATGCTCCCTCGTGCTCGGCCACGACGACGCCGCCGCCGGCAAGTGCGGCGACGGACGCGGTGACGGCGGCGACCTTGCCCGCGCTGATCGCATCGGCGGCGGTCTGCACGTTGATGGCGGCCGCGGCCGTGCGCTCGTGAACCGCGGACCACAGGGTCTCGAGCGTTCTCAGGATCGGTCCGGGGTCAGCGCGCTGGCCACCGTCTTCGGCCGCCAGGAGCCCGACAGCGGGAAGGGCGGACTGCAGGCCCGGGCCCGAGCTGCGCAGCTCACGCAGGGTGGCGCGGCAGCCGAGGCACGAGCGCAGGTGCACACCGGCGTTGCGGCGCGCCTCGGGCTCGACCTCGCCGTCCACGATCGCCGACAGCACGGGCCCCCACTCCTCGCACGCCCCGCCCGACTCGATGGTCGCGTAGCGACTCAGGAAACGGGCGCGCCCTTCGGCGAGAAGACGATTGACCTTCGTGTAGGACCACGAACTGGCCGTCGCGATTTCGTCATAGCTGTATCCCTCCGCCTTGAGCCACAGCGCCCGGGCCTCGTCGGGCTTGAGGTCGCGCAGGGCCTCGGCCGC
>CAZXNX010000095.1:5489-7233 GCA_964642225.1 uncultured Solirubrobacteraceae bacterium
AGCGAGAGACGGCGCGTGATCCGCAGGACGCTGTCGGCGTGCTGGGTCACCAGCGTCATCACCAGGTCGTCCGATACGCCACCGCGCCGCGGCCGCCACGACGGGCGCGGCGCGAGCGTCGGGTCGGCGGTGCGGGGTCGGCGGCGTGCGCGCGTCAGCGCGAGATCGGGCATCCATGCTCCAGGTGATTGGGTCGGCGTACTGCCTAGGTCGCGGACCCCGCTTTCTCTCCCCCCTGAGGCAGAGAATTCCCGGACCTCCTTGTCCGAGAGCGGCGTTCCGACAGCCGTGTGCCCACCGTAGCGACCCCGCTACGGGCGATGCGTCAGTTCCCTACACAGTCCGTTCTGGGGACGTGTGCCAACTGGCACCCACCCCTCGGGTGTCAGTTGGAGAACGCCTGGAAAACGCGTCAGTCCGTCTGCTGCGACGGGTCTTCGGCGTCGACGGCGAGCGCGTCGAGCACGACCTTCTCGCGCTCCTCGGCATGCTCGATCTCGGCGGCGATCTCCTCGACGTCGGCCTCGACCTCGTCGGCCTCGACCTCGTCGACGGTCTGCTCCGGCTCGATCTCGGGCTCGCCCTCGGCGTCGGCTTCGACGTCGGCCAGCGCCTCGGCCTCGGCCTCCGCTTCGAGGGCGGCCTCCTCCTCGTCCTCCTCGGAGGGCAGCGTCCACTCGCCGTCGCCGTCCTGCCACACGCTCAGCACGTGGGCCACGGTGCCCAGGTCGACGTCTTCGACCTCAACGGCGCTGGTGATGCGGGGCTGCCCCTCGGGCAGGCCCCAGTTGACGAGGGCGAGGTCTAGGGCGCCGAGCGGGATGCCGGCGTCGAGGGCCAGCTCGGCGGCGCGGCGGGCCAGGAGCTGCGTGTCGCCGATGGCGAACACGCGCTTGGCGGCCAGGGTGGTGTCGTCCTTGGGCTCGCCGAAGCGCAGGGTGCGCGGGTCGAGCTCGCTCACGCCGAGGCGCGAGAGGAGCACGAGGAACTCGTAGCGCTGGGCGCGGGAGAGGCCCGGGAGGCCCAGGCGCTCGTAGAGGCGGTCGAAGCGCCGGTCGGCCGGCAGCGACGTCTCGCTCAGCAGCGCGTCGTCGCGCTCGATCCAGGTCCGGAAGGCCTTGATGGCGGCGGCCGGGTCGCTGGAGGCACGGGGGCCGCGGGGCACGTCGGTCACGTCGGGCAGCTCACCGGAGGCGAGGGTGGTGCGGGCCGCTTCCACGCCGACCCACGGGTCGTCGACGCCCTCCAGCGGGGAGAGCACGGCGACGAGGAAGGCCAGCCAGGCGGCCTCGCGCTTGTCGGCGGTCGCGGCGATCTCGGCGTAGACGCCGGTCGGGTTCGACTGCAGGCGATCCAGGCGGGCGACCGCGAAGGCGATCTCCTCGGCCAGGCGCCGGCCGTCGACGGTGGAGCGCAGGCCGGGGACCAGGCCGACGTCGTAGCCGTCGTCCTCGGCGCGGTGCACACGGCGGACGGTCATCGTCGAACTGCTGCGGCGCGCCTTGGTCCGCTTGACCGGCTGGGCGGGCGCGCGGGGGGCGCGCGGCTGCCGGGTGGGCGCCGTCTCGGCCGCCTTCTTGGCCTTCATCGAGCAGATGGGGCACGAGGTTTCGAAGCGGCCGTGGCGGCAGAAGGAGGGCATCTCCTCCAGTGTAGGCAGCGGGGGCCGCCCACCGGGCTGCGGTCAGCGGCGCGACGAGTGGCGCGTTACTCGCGGTATGCGCGAGTTAGGCGCCACTCGTGC
>CAZXNX010000095.1:7243-8436 GCA_964642225.1 uncultured Solirubrobacteraceae bacterium
ACTCAGCTGTCACTAGTCGCTCAGGGGGCGGCGGCGGCCGGCTCGGGTTCCTCGCGCGCGGGCGCGGTGAGGCGGCGCAGCACGGGCGGCGTGATCAGCGTCGTCAGCACGGCCATGCCGACGATGACGGCGAACAGCTCGTCGCCCACCACGCCGGCCGAGGCCCCGATGCCCGCCACGATGATTCCGACTTCTCCCCGGGGCACCATGCCGACCGCGACGATGAGCCGCTCGCGCGCGACCATCCCGTGGCCGCCGATCCAGGCGCCGGCCAGCTTGGTGACCACCGCCAGGACGGTCATGCCGGCGAGCAGGAGCAGCGCGTCGGTGGTGCCGAGGGCGGCGAGGTCGACCTCCAGGCCGATGAAGGCGAAGAAGAAGGGCGGGAAGAAGGCGTAGAGCGGCTTGATCTGGGCCTCCACGTCGGTGTGGCCCTTGGTCTCGGCGACGATCATCCCGGCCAGGAAGGCGCCGATGATGGCGGCCAGGCCGATCTCGCCGGCCAGCGCCGCCAGGCCGAGGCAGAGCAGCACGGCGGGGATCATGCCGGTGGAGCTGAAGGCCGGCCGCGTGAGCGCGTGCGGGTACCGGGCCAGGAACTTGCTGCCCGCCACGGCGACGACGCCGATGAAGATGACGGCGCCCAGGAGCAGGATCGCGACGCTGGTGATGCTCACGCCGCCCGTCTCGCTGATCCCGACGATCACCGACAGGAGCACGAGCGCCAGCACGTCGTCGACGACGGCGGCGCCGAGGATGGTGCGGGCCGGCCGGCCGCTGCCGACGCCCAGCGACATGAGGACGGCGGAGGTGATGCCGGCGCTGGTGGCCATGAGGGCGGCGCCGACGAACAGGCTGACCTCGGTGCTGTACCCCAGGGCCACGCCCAGGCCGAAGCCGCCGAGCAGCGGGATGACCACGCCCATCAGCCCGACGTTGAGCGCGGCCTTGCCGACCGAGCGCATGTCCTCCAGCTTGGTCTCCAGCCCGACCATGAAGAGCAGGAACACGACGCCGAGCTCGGAGAACACCTCGAGCACCTCGTCGGGCTTCACCAGGCCCAGCACCGACGGGCCGATGAGCACGCCGGCGAGGATCTCCCCGATGATCGGCGGCTGGTCGATGCGCCGGCAGATCTCCTCGCCGATCTTGGCGGCCAGGAGCACGACGAACAGCGCCACGAGCGCGCTCTG
>CAZXNX010000096.1:0-8388 GCA_964642225.1 uncultured Solirubrobacteraceae bacterium
GCCGGAGGAGGCGCCGAGCACCAGGGCCCGGCGATCACGCAGTCCGAGGTCCACCTAGATCACCTCTTCCATCAGGTCGCGGTCCACGGCCAGGCGCCCGCACCACAGCCCGAGCAGGACGATCGCCAGGAGCGCGCCCTCCCAGTGGAGGCCCAGCACGGTGGCGATGCCGCTGGGGATGCCGGCGAGGATGGCGCCCATGAGGACGGGGGCCACGGCCAAATGCACGACCCGGGCGGTGAGCGCCGCGCACAGCAGCCACGCGATCGGGCCGGCGAACCAGCCGTTGTCCTCGAAGAACTCGTGACCCAGCAGCAGCGCCAGGACGAGGCCGAGCACGGCGACCGCGGCGAGCTGGACGAGGCCGGCGATGAGGGCGGTGCGGCGATCCATGGCCACAGCATCGCATCGCCGCCCGGCAACCGGCGGGCCGGCCTCCTACCATTCGCCTCGCGATGGCACCCCGCATCCTCATCTTCACCGCCGACCTGGGCGAGGGGCACGACCTCCCCGCCCGGGTGCTGGCCGAGGGCCTCACCGCCCGCGAGCCCGACGCGGTGATCGAGATCCTCGACGTCCTGGCGGCGGCCGGTCCCCAGGTGCAGAAGCCGGTCCGGGCCGCCTGCGAGCGCTCCGTCGGGCCGCACTGGCGCCGCTACGAGGTCGAGTACTGGCTCAACGTGGGGTGGGGGCCGTCGGCCCGTGTGCTGGAGGCCGTCGGGGCCCGGCTCGCCGCGCGCGGCGTGGCCCGCGCGGTCAACGAGTTCCGTCCCGACGTGATCGTCACGACCTACCCGGGCGCCAACCCGATCCTCACCCACCTGCGCGGGGCCGGGAAGATCGCCGACGTCCCGATCGTCTCGGCGATCAGCGACCTCAGCGCCCTGCGGTACTGGGCCCAGCCCGGCGTCGACGTCCACCTGATCATCCACGAGGAGTCCGCCCCGGAGGTCCGGCGTTTCGCGGGGCCCGACACGGAGATCGTCCACGTGCAGGGGCTCACCCGCTCGGTGTTCGCCGAGCCCTGCGATGCGCAGGACGCCCGCCGGCTGCTGGACCTGCCCGCCGAGGGCGGCGTTGTCACCGTCTCCGGTGGAGGCTGGGGCGTCGGCGACCTCGACGGCGCCGTGGCCGCGGCCGTGGAGGCCGGCGCCGCCGCGGTGCTCGTGCTGTGCGGGCGCAACGTGGCGGTCGCCAACCGGCTGCGGGCGCGGTTCGTGGCCGAGCCGGTGGTGCGGGTCCTCGGCTTCACCGACCAGATGAGCGAGGTGCTGGCCGCCTCCGACGTGCTCATCCACTCGACCGCCGGGCTGACCGCGCTGGAGGCCCAGATCCGCGGGGCCCACGTGATCTCCTACGGCTGGGGCGTCGCCCACCTGCGGGCCAACAACCGGGCCTACGAGGAGTTCGGGCTCGCCCAGGTCGCCCACGACCACGACGCGCTGCGGGCCGCCCTGCGCCGGGCCCTGGCCGCGCCCCGCCCGCCCTGGCAGCCCACCTACGCGGCGCTGCCCTCAGCCGCGGGCGTCGTGCTCGGGCTGCTCGGCGACCGGGACGTCCCCGTCCCCGCCGTCGCCGCCTGACTCGGGCATCATTCCCTCGGCCCGCAGCTTGATCTCCAGCTCCTCCTCCTGGAGCTTGGCGACCGCCGGCGTGTGGGCGACGATGGCGCCCGCGATGACGACCACGGCCAGGCCGGCGATGACCAGGAGCGGCTCGGACCACGACTCCTTGAAGAGGAAGGGCGCCAGCGCCACCGGCACCACGATCTCGAAGGCGAAGATGGGCGGGGCGACCTGCGTGGCCGGGTAGCGCTGCAGGGCGGTCATGTCCAGGAGCTGGCCGCCCAGCGCCCCGAGCGCCGCGACGGCGCCCCAGGCGATGACCGGAATGATGTCCCCGCGCTCCAGCGCGTCGCTCAGCAGCTTCACCGCGATGGCCGACAGCGCGAAGCCGCAGCCCGCCGCGACGATGATCTGGGGCGCGTTGAGGCGCTGCTCCCCGCGCAGGCGCACGAAGGCCATGGGCACGACGAGGAGCACGCCGACGAGGGCCAGCTCCCACAGGATCGGCTCCGCCGTGCTGCGCCCGGGGTCCGACAGCGCGAGCATCGTGATGCCGCCGATCATCGCCACCACGGCCAGCCACCGGCGCACGCCGACGTGCTCGCCGAGGCGGTGGGAGCCGACGAGCAGCAGGACGATGAGGCCGACCGCCAGCGTCGGCTGCACGACGGTGAGCGGCGCCAGGGTGAGGGCGAGGATCTGCAGGCCCGCGCCGACGACCTGCCCGCCGGTCGCCATCAGCCACTGCGGCCGCTTCAGGAGCTGCACCATCATCGAGAGCTTCAGCCCGTGATGGCGGCCGACGAGCTTGGCCTCGGCGGCCTGGAAGGCGACGGCGCCGTCGATGAAGGCGCCCGCGCCGGCCGCGGCGACGATGCCGAGGATGAGATCAGTGTTCATGGGAGGATCCCGCCATGTCCGTGCTCCGACCGACCGCCGTCCTGGCGGGGCTGACCGGCGCCGCGTGGTGCGCGCCGGCGCTCGCGCCGCTGGTCCCGGGGGTCGCTCGTGTGCTGGGCACGGCGCGGACCCTACCTTCATCCTTCGCCTCGGCGGGCGCCGTCGCCCTCACCTTCGACGACGGCCCGCACCCCCGCGGGACGCCCCTCGTGCTCGAGGCGCTCCGCGAGGCGGGCGCCGTGGCGACCTTTTTCGTGGTCGGCGAGCAGGTGCGCCGCACCGGCGGCCTGCTCGACGAGATCCGCGCGGCGGGCCACGCGGTGGCGATCCACGGCGACCGCCATCGCTGCCAGCTGCGCCTGGCGCCCTCGACGGTGCGCGAGGACCTGGCCCGCGCGAGCGTGACGGTGGGGGAGCACCTGCCGGTGCACCGGCCGCCGTACGGGATCTACTCGCCGGCGGGGCTCCTGGCGGCGCGCGCCCGCGGCTGGCGCCCGCTGCTGTGGTCGCACTGGGGCCACGACTGGCGCCACGACGCGACCCCGGCGAGCATCGCCGCGGAGGTCACGGCCAGCCTCGCGCCGGGAGCGGTCCTGCTCCTGCACGACGCCGACGACTACAGCGCGCCCGGCTCGCACCGCCGGACGGCGGCGGCGCTGCCCCTCGTGCTCGAGGCGATCGCCGCGGCGGGCCTGGAAACGACGACGCCCGGGTAGAGACCCGGGCGCCGGTACGACTCAGATGCAGTGCTGACGACTAGACGGCATCGACCTCGGTGGCCGCCTCGTGCGTGGCGAGGTGCCAGTCCAGGTAGCGCTTGACGCCCTCCTTGAAGGGGACGCGCGCCTCCCAGTTCAGCTCCTCCTTGGCCCGCTTGTGCGAGACCTCGACGCCGCGGAAGTCGCCGGCGCGACCCTCGGTGTGGACGATGTCCACGTCGCCGATGAGGTCCTTGACGACCTCGGCGATCTCCAGGATCGAGGTGTCCTCGGTGCCGACCAGGTTGAACACCCGGTTGGCCGCCTGCGGCAGGAGGCCGGCGACGCAGCCGTCGGCGAGATCCTCGACGTAGACGAAGCGGCGCGTCTGCGCGCCGCCGCCGGCCACCGTGAGGGGCTCGCCGGCCAGCGCCTTGCGGACGAACTGCGGGACCACGGCGGCGGGGCGGGCCCGCGTGCCGTAGGGGATGCCGAAGCGCAGGATCGTGTACTCGACGCCGTACAGCTCGGCGTACGAGGTGCAGTACATCTCGCCGGCGATCTTCGAGGCGGTGTAGACGTGGTTGGGCAGCCCGAGCTGCGTGTCCTCGTCCACGTGCGTCTCGCCGCAGCCGTTGTAGGCCCAGATCGTCGAGGCGTACACGACGCGCTTGATGCCGGTCTGGCGGGCGGCCTCGAGCACGTTGATCGTGCCGCGGACGTTGACCTTGTCGGCGAACAGCGGGTCGAGGTTGACCTGGTTGACGTCGGCCACGGCCGCGAGGTGCAGCACGGCGTCGCAGCCCTGCATGGCGTCCTCCAGCGCGGCCTGGTCGTCCAGGTCCCCGTGGTAGGTGTCGACCGTCCCGGGCTCGTGCCACGGGGAGGGGATGACGTCATAGATCCGCGGGGTCAGGCCCGCCTCGGCGAGCTTGTCCACCACGTGGGACCCGATGAAGCCGGACCCACCTGTCACGAGAACCTTCACAGGACGCTCATTTCTGTCGGATGATCGAAGTCGGTGTCGGAGTTCACTCGGAACTACCCGGCCGGTAGTAGATGGGTACGCACCAGTGGTTCTGCGCGACCCAGTCGGTGTTCGGAAGATCGATGTGGTGCCCCATGATGCGGTGGCACGGCTCGTCGTAGACCTTGCCGGTCGACTTCTCGATCTCGTCGAAGACGATGTACTTGTAGAGCCCCGACGTCATGCCGTCGGGGAGCTGCAGCTTGCCGGGGTGCTGGGCGTCGAGCACCTCGGTGGCGACGCGGTTCTTCCACTCCACGATCTCGGGCAGGCGCTCGGCCTGGACCAGGCCGATCGCGGCGGTGAACTCGCTGAGGCGGAAGTTGAGTCCTTGCACGTCATACGTGGGCTTGCCGTAGTTGCGGAATGCCTTGGCGTACTCGATGAGCTCGGGGTGGCGCGAGACCAGGATGCCACCCTCCCCGGTCGACACCGTCTTGGTCGCGTAGAACGAGTAGACGCCGGCATCGCCGAACGTGCCGGGCGCCTTGCCGTTCCAGGTCGCGCCGTGCGCGTGGGCGCAGTCCTCGACGAGGAAGATGTCGTGCTCGGAGCAGTAGGCGGCGATCTTCTCCACGTCGAACGCGATGTGCCCACCGATGTGCACGAGCCAGACGGCTTTGGGCTTGTGCTCCTCGGCGGCGCGCTCGAAGTCCGCGAAGGACATGCACAGGTCCTCGCGGTTGCAGTCCACGAAGGCGATCTCGGCGCCGAGCATGGTCGCGGCCAGCGGGGTGGCCATGAAGGTGTTGGACGGGCACAGGACGGTGTCGCCCGTGCCGACGCCGGCGAACTTCAGCGCGGCCAGGGCGCCGCCGGTCCACGATGAGAAGGCGACGGCGGGGAGGCCGTTGAGCTGACCCCACGCCTCCTCGAAGCGCTTGGTCATCTGCCCTTCGGACCACTGGTTGGAGTCGAAGACATCATCCCACAATTCGTGGAGCCGGGCGCGGTCGCGCTCGTCGAAGCCAATGGCGAAGCGGCCGAACTCGGCCTGTGCAAGCGGGAGGGGCATAGCGGGGGTGCCGGTGGTCGTGGGAAACCCGAGGAAACTTCCGGGCGGTCCGGTCACGGCTTGGGCAGGATACGCGGTTCGTGGCCGGTTTGGGGATCGCCGACCTCCTCATACGGGATTCCGACCACCTCGGGCGCGTCCCCGCCAGGTGAGTCGACACTGCGTCAGATGTACGGGTGTCGGTGCTACCGTGAGCGCCAGGGAGTGTCCACGCTGTTCCGATTCTGCCCGTAGGAGGGTCATCCGTGAGGTTTCTCAAGGTCGCGACGTTCGCCGTCGCCGCCACATTCGCCGTGGCGCTGCCCGCCACCGCCGGTGCTGCCGACCACGCCACCACCGCGCTCAACATCATCCCGTCGGGTCAGCTCGAGACCGGCCAGAACCCCGCGCCGTACCCCAACGGCGCCTTCGACTTCCAGGCCAAGATGTACAACGGCCTGACGCCGCTGTACCGCAACGTCACGGACGCCGACCTGGCCACCGACAAGTTCTTCAAGGCCGAGACGCTCCCGAGCACGCTCGCCAACGAGCCCGGCGCGTTCGTCACGGAGGAGACCCCCAAGGCGGGGGTCACCATCAAGCGGACCAAGTACGCCATCCCGTACGTGTACGGCACGACCGACGACGACGCCACCTGGGGCGCCGGCTGGGTCATCGCCGAGGACCGCGGCCTCCTGCTCGAGCAGGCGCGCTACATCGGCCTGACCGCCGCCGTCGGCATCCCCGGCGTGTCGGCCATCGGCCTGCTGCAGAACCTCAACAACTTCAAGCCCTCCGCCGAGACCAACGCCTTCGTCGACAAGACGCAGACCGCGGCGATCAGCGCCCAGGGCGCGCGCGGCAAGCAGCTCCTGCACGACATCGACGTGTACCTCGAGGGCATCAACGCCTGGTACGCGCAGAACAAGCCGACGGTGGCGAAGTTCACGCGGGTCGACATCTACTCGATCAACGCGATCAAGGGCCAGTTCCTCGGTGAGGGCGGCGGCCAGGAGATCCCCAACGCCGACATGTACGACGCGCTGACCCAGAAGCTCGGGGCCAGCAAGGGCCGCGGCGTGTGGAACGACCTGAAGTCCCGCAACGACCCGGACTCGCAGGTCACCTACGCCGACAAGAGCGCCCCGTGGCAGTCGCAGCCCAAGAACTTCACGGGCAACGTGGTCCTGCAGAACGGCAGCTTCGACTCCTCGTCGCCGCTGGACCAGGCCGCGGCCCGGGGCGCGGGAGCGGACGCCGAGACGCCCGCGCAGCGCACCCACCAGGCCTCCAACGTGCTGCTGGTCTCCGGGGACCGCACGTCCACCGGGCACCCGCTGTTCGTCGGCGGCCCGCAGATCGGCTACTTCTTCCCGGGCCTCACGAGCGAGATCGGGCTCAAGAGCCCGACCCGCGACGTGATCGGCGCCACCTCGGCGCCGTTCCCCGGCTACATGCTCATCGGCCGCGCGGCCGACTTCGCCTGGACGCTGACCTCCGCGGGCAGCGACATCATCGACACCTACGCCGAGACGCTGTGCGGCGGGTCCAAGACGAAGTACCTGTACAAGGGCAAGTGCCGCACGATGGGCACGTTCAACGCCGGCTCGCTGGTCATCGGGGGCAAGGAGATCCCCGCGACCTTCCGCACCACGGTGCACGGCCCGGTCCAGGGGTACGCGACGGCGCGGTGCGCGGCCAAGACGGCGAGCAAGAAGACGTCGTCGGGCGGCAAGAAGGTCGCCTTCGCGGGCGCCGCCTGCAAGGACAAGACGGTCGCCCTCGCCGAGCGGCGCTCCAGCTACGGCCGGGACGCGACGGACCTGCTCTACAACCAGTCCCTGACCGACGGCAGCGTGAAGTCCTTCGCCGACTACAAGAAGGCCGCCTCGCTGACGCCCCAGACGTTCAACTCGTTCTACGCCGACGACAAGCACATCGGGTTCTACACGTCCGGGCGCCTGCCGCTGCGCGCCAAGAACTCGACCGGCGACCTCCCGGTCGACGGCCGCGGCAACTACGAGTGGACGGGCTACCTCTCGTCGGCCGGCCACGCCCAGGGGGAGGACCCCAAGAACGGGATCCTCGTCAACTGGAACAACAAGCCCCAGAAGAACTACCCGGCCTCGGACGAGCGCTGGTCGGAGGGGCCCATCCAGCGTCAGCAGATGCTGCTGGCCGAGCTCAACCGCCAGCAGAAGAACACGCTGGCCACCGTCACCGGGGCGATGAACGCCGCGGCGACCAACGACGTCCGCGCCGTGATGCTGTGGCCCGTCCTCAAGGACATGCTCGACAAGGGCACCGCCCCGAGCGCCCGTGAGACGCAGATGGTCGCGCTGCTGCAGCAGTGGCACGACCAGGGCGGCAGCCGCCTGGATCTCGACCACGACGGCCTGATCGACGCGCCCGGCGCGGCGATCATGGACGCCTCGTTCACCCAGATGGCCCGGTCCGCGCTGTGCGGTCGCCTGACCACGAAGATCTGCGACCTCTTCAACGATGAGGTGCAGTCCGTGTTCGAGGCTCCGCCGAGCGGCCAGTACGGCGGCTGGCACCAGTACATGCTCAAGGACTTCAAGACGCTCCTGGGGCAGAAGGTCAAGCAGAAGTACTCGACCACGTACTGCGGCCGCGGCGATGTGAAGGTGTGCGCCGCCGCGATGTGGGCGGCGCTGAAGGCCGGGGGCGACACCCTCGCCCAGACGCAGGGTGCGGACCCCGCCGGCTGGCACTCGTCGGCGACCAAGGAGCAGATCAAGTTCGGCCCGCTCCCGCTGATCACGATGGACTACACCAACCGCCCGAGCGGCATCCAGCAGGTCATCAGCTTCACCGGCCACAACTAGGCCGCCGAAGCAGCACAGCGTTGCGGGCCGGGCCTTCGGGCCCGGCCCGCCGTCGTTGTGGGGCTGCACATCCACAACGGGTGTGGTCCGCCGCGCCGTCAGATGCAATGCTGGCGCGATGACCGTCGATCCCGAGCCGCCGCCCGTCGGCACCGCGCTTGTCGCGCCCGAGCCGCAGGCGCGCCGCAACGGCGCCCACGCGCCGGGCGATCCCTCGCCGGGGCTGCTGGGCAACATCGTCGGCCTGGCCGGCGACCTGGCCCGCTGGCCGCTGCAGCGGGCGTTCGACGTGAGCGTCGCAGGAGCGCGGGCCGCGGCCGAGGCGCTCGGCCTGCCGGCCGGGCGCGCTGCGCTG
>CAZXNX010000097.1:0-8343 GCA_964642225.1 uncultured Solirubrobacteraceae bacterium
CGTAGGCTCGGCGGGTGCACCGAACGCCCGCGCGCCACAACCGCCGCATCTTCCTGGCCACCGGCGGCACGGCGGCCGCGAGCCTGGCACTGGCCTCCTGCGCCCAGGGACGGCGCGCGCCGCGCCGCGGCCGGGTGATCGTGGTGGGCGCGGGCATCGCCGGCCTCGTCGCCGCCCACGACCTCGATGCGGCCGGATACGACGTGGTCGTGGCCGAGGCGCGCTCGCGCGTGGGGGGCCGGATCCGCACCGTGCGCGCACCGTTCTCCGGCGGCCAGTACGCCGAGGCGGGCGGCGAGTTCATCGACACCACCCACACGATGATGCGCTCGATCGCGCGGCAGGCCGGCCTGTCGCTGTCGGACGTGCGCAAGGGCGCCGACGTCGACCGCGAGGGGACGGTGCGGGTGGGCGGCGTCGACCGCACCGACAGCGCCGCCCGCGCCGGGGCGACCGGCACGCAGCTCGAGGCGCTCGACGCCCGTGTGGAGGCCCTGTCACGGAAGCTGTCGATCGCCGACCCGGTCGGCACCGGCGCGGCCCTGGACCGCCGCAGCGTCGCCGATCTGCTCGACGAGCTCGCGCTCTCGCCCGAGGCGCGGTTCCTGGCCGAGGCCGACATCCGCAACGAGTACACGGTGGAGCCCGACCGCCTCTCGCTGCTCTTCCACGCCTATCTGTACCGACGCACCGAGGAGCTGCCCGAGTCCGGGGTCGAGGCGTACCGCATCACAGGCGGAAACGACCAGGTGCCGCGCGCCATCGCCGAGGACCTCGGCGCACGGATCGTGCACCTGCGCGCGCCCGTCACCCGGATCGAGCGGCCGTCCGGCGGCGGTGTGCGCGTGACGATCGGCGGGGAGCGCGTCAGCGCCCGGTGGTGCGTGCTCGCCGCCCCGCTCCCGGCGGTGCGGGACATCGCCTTCTCCCCCGCCCTGCCCGCCGCGCTGGCCGCCGCCATCGACGACGTGCAGTACGGCGTGGGCACCAAGGAGCTGCTGCAGTACGACCGCCGGTTCTGGCGGGACTCGGGCCGCAGCGGCGACCTCCTCACGGACGGCTCGGTCGGCGCCGCCTGGCAGGCCACCGACCGCCAGGCGGGCACGCGCGGGATCCTCATCGGCTACACCGCCGCCGACCGTGGCGCCGCCTACACGGCGCTCGGCGAGAAGGCGCGCCTGGCCGAGGCGGCCGCGTCGATCGACGAGGCCTTCCCCGGCAGCGCCGACCTCGTGCACGCCGGCGCCTCCACCGCCTGGGCCGCCGAGCGCTTCACCGGCGGCACCTACACCGCGTGGAAGCCGGGCGACATGACGCGCCACTGGAACGTCCTGCGCCGCCCCATCGGCCCGCTGGTCCTGGCGGGCGAGCACACGAGCACCTACGCCAGCTACATGGAGGGCGGCGCCCGCAGCGGGCGTACCGCCTCCACCACCATCCGCCGCGCCGACGCCTAGCCCGCGGGGCCGCGGCGCAGCAGCGTCGAGCGCTCGATCTCCGAACCGCCGAGCGGGAGGCTGTAGAGGTCGCCGTCGCGGGCGATCCACAGCTGGCCGGTGAACCGCTCGGCGGCGTCGGCCAGGAACACGCCCTCCAGCGCCTTCATCGGCAGCGGCGGGACGATGTGGGTCAGGACGAGCCCGCCGACGTGGGCCTCGCGGGCGGCGTCGGCCGCCTCCTGCGGGCTGGCGTGGTAGTCGGGCAGGTCGGAGAAGATCTTCGCCCGCGCCGACAGGCCCGCCTGGCGGGCGGCGTCCTCGGCGAGCTTGAGGAGCTCGCGGGAGAGGGCGTCGTGGATGAGCAGGTCGGCACCCTGGGAGATGGTGACGATCTCGGGGATCGCGGCGGTGTCGCCGCTGATGACGAGGCTGCGGCCCTTGTAGTCGAAGCGGAAGCCGACGGCCGGCTGGGCCGGGGAGTGGTCGACCGTGAAGGCGGTGATCTTCAGGTCGTCGTCCTGCAGGACGACGACGGAGTCCTGCCCCGCCGGGACCGCGAACGGCTCGGCGACCATGCCCGCGCCCCCGGCCGGCAGGACGGCCTCGCCGTGGTGCTCGGTGCGGTAGCCGGAGTCCATCGCGTAGGCCTCGTTGTAGCCCGCGACGACCCGGTCGACCCCGGGGGGCCCGAGCACGCGCATCGGCGTCGTCGCCGACAGGGCGGCCCAGCGCTGGAT
This sequence comes from uncultured Solirubrobacteraceae bacterium, assembly GCA_964642225.1. Taxonomy (GTDB): domain Bacteria; phylum Actinomycetota; class Thermoleophilia; order Solirubrobacterales; family Solirubrobacteraceae; genus JBBQCW01. Next base: position 2,177 of record CAZXNX010000097.1, read on the forward strand.
GGCCAGGCTGCCGAGGCCGCCGATGTGGTCGGAGTGGAAGTGGGTGAGCAGCACGGCCTCGATGTACTGCGGGCCGATCTGCATCCGGTTGAGCGTCTCGGACGCGCGCTCGCCCACGTCGACGACGAACATCCGCCTGCCCGCGATCACCGCGACGCACGGGTTGCCGCGGCGGGGGTCGGGCAGCGGCGAGCCGGAGCCGGCGATGGCGGCGTGCAGCCCGTCGGGGAGGCCGGCGATCGGGTCGGCGGACATCCGGGAGGGAAGCGTGCGCTTCACCGCCGTCAGTGCGAAGCGCCCGCGCAGCGCGGTCATCCTGGTCATCGTCGTCCCTCGGCTCGGTGTGTCGGCGGGTGAACCCCGCAGCCGGACCCTACGGCACCCCCGCTCGCATGCGCGATCATGGCGCGATGGCTCCCCTCTACGCCCTGAACCTCTTCGATCTCGCGCCCAACGACGACTATCGCGCGTACTCGCGCCGCTCCCGTGACGCGGTGCAGGCCCACGGCGGCACGGTGGTCGCGCTGGGCAAGTTCGCCGGCGCGCCCGTCTCCGAGGGCACCGAGCCGCGCCAGGCGATGGTGCTGGTGGAGTGGGAGAGCCCGGAGGCGTTCGAGCGCTTCCAGGCCGACCCCGCCCACGCCGACCTGCACCCGCTGCGCGAGAACGGCACGCGCAACTACCTGTGGTGGAGCTACGACAAGCTCGAGGACCTGCGGCCCCTGTTCAGCTGACCCGTCAGCCGCGGACCACCGTGAAGGAGAGCCGCGCGGAATTCGACCGGTTCCCGGCGTGATCGGTCGCCGAGATCGACGCGCGGTACGTCCCCGGGGCCAGCTTCCGGCTCCCCAGCCGGCCGGAGAACGGGATCCCGTCGTACCCCGCCGAGCGGTTGGCCCGGCGGATCGTTCCGACCCGCAGGTAGCGCCTGCCACTGCGGCGCTCGATGAGGATGCGGACGTTCTGCGGCTCGGAGGCGCGCAGGCCGAAGACCGTGCCGCGGGGGATGCGCTTCTTCCCGGCCTTCGCCGCGGTCGCCGTGCGGCGCGCCCCGACCCGGAAGCGCGTCGCACTCATCCGCACCGCGCGCAGCCGCGGCGGCGCCTTGTCGCGGAATGCCTCGCGCACGGGTTTGCGTGCGGCTTGGAATCCCGCCTTGCCCCACTGGATCGACACGTACCCGAACGCGAACGGCGCGGACTTGGGGCTCTCCAGGGCCTCGGCGAGGTCACCGTTGTTCTTGCGTACGGTCTCGCTGCCCCACACGAACGCCTCGATGATCCTGCTGGCGAATTCGAACTCGCCGGGGAGGAGGATGCTCAGGCCCTTCCAGACCCCGGGGAGCATGCCGAAGAACCCGCCCTCGTCGTCGCTGGACGGCACCATCTGCACGAAGTTGCTCGTCCAGCTTCCGCCGCCGCCACCGCCACCGGATACGCCCTTCTGTCCGCCGCCGCCACCGCCGCCGTAGCCGCCGCCACCGCCACCGCCAGAGCCGCCGCCAAAGCCACCGTTCGTCTTGTTCGTCTGTCCGGCGCCGCCCGTCCCGTCCGTGCCCGTCCCGGCCGCGCCCGCGCCGCCCGCGCCGCCGTAATTGCCGTCGAGGTCGTGACCGCCACCGTATGCGCCACTGCCGCCGAAGTCGTCGCCCCCGCTGTAGTAGCCGGTCCCGCCGGTCTTGTTGCCGCCGGTCCCGGAGAGGATCCCGTCGCCGTCCGGTCCGCCTGCGCCGCCGGCGGCCGATGCCGCCGAGTCCTTGACCCCACTTCCGACCACCCCGCCGTTACCGCCGGGCTCGGGCCCTTCTGAGTCGTTCTCCCCGCCGGCGCCGCCGCCACCGCCGGCCAGCGCCTTGGTCTGCCCGGAGTTGACGGGGCCCGCCGCGGCCGGTTTCTTGCCCTCCGCCGCATTCACCAGCGTGATGGCGGTGGATCCGCCGCCGCCACCCGCCAGATGGGAGGTCTTGGACCATGTCCCGGGACATCCGACCAGCACGGCGAACGAGTCGTCCGCTTTCAGCGAATCGGTCCCCTGGGTCCCCGCGTACCCGCCGGTCCCCCCGCGAACGAGGCTGCCCATGCGGGTGACCGTGCCCCCGCCGGCCGCGCCGATCGCGTACCCGTTGAGCCCGGTGGCGTCGGACGGGATCCCGTAGGCGGGGGTGGCCCCGCCGGCCTTGCCGCTGTCCGACGTGCACACCGGCCACACCGCCCGGCAGCTGAAGACGCAGTCCTTGCCGCCGAGCGTCGACGGCGACCACTGGATGGCCACCATTCCGTCGGAGCGCAGGCCGGCCGACTGGGTGTTGTCGCCGCCCCATGAGTAACTCCCGCCGCCCCCGCCTCCGCCTGCCGGCAGCCGCTTGTTGGCGCCCGAGGAATCCGAACCGGAGCCGCCGCCGCCGTACCCGCCGCCTCCGCCACCGCCGGGCTGGGCGCCGTATCCGCCCTCGCCGCCCGTCGCGTACCCGACGCCACCGAGGGCCCCGCCGCTTCCGGGTGTCGCCCCCGTGCCGCCGTTGGACATCGCCAGCCCGCTCGGCTGCCCGTTGGCGCTGCTGCCGCCCGCGCCGTTGCGGGTCCCGCGGTTGGCCGAGTATCCGCCCTGGCCGAGACCGAGCCCCTGGACGGAGTTGTAGGAGCCGTTGCCACCGCCGATTTCGCCGTCGGCACCCGCTCCGTTGGGGGCGGCACCGCCCCCGCCCCCGGCAATGGCCAGCACGATGTGCTTCTGGGCGTCGAGGAGCCCGTCGTTCTGCGCCTGGGCCTGGACGTCGGCGTAGCTGGGAAGCTTCGTACCGGGATCGAGGCCCACGCGCGGGTTGTCGTTGTCATAGGCGGGCTGGGTCTCCGGGTTGGCGAGGAGTCCGGCCATGTCGAAGTGGCCGATCCAGCGGACCGCGGTGGCACCGCCGCCGCCATTGGCGACACTCGCTCCGCTGGAGTTCGGCGTCCCGGTCGGGATGGCGGGCTTGCAGCCCACGGTGATCTGGAGCACGTCCCCGGGGGTCAGCGCGTACGGCGTCCCGTGCGACCCGTGCGCCTCACCGTCGAACTCGGCGAACCCACCGAACCCACCAAGTGCGCTGCGGCCGGTCTTGGTGTCCAGGACGTCGCCGCCGGAGCCGCCCCAGACATCGACCTTGATGTTCCCCCGCATGTTCGGCGGCACGATCCAGTACTCGTTGGCACCGCTGCACACGGGAGACTGTTCGTTGGTGATGGGGGTCGTCGTCGGCTGGAAGATCTTGATCCGGTTGGAGTCGAACGAGCAGACGTCCGAGCCCGATTGCGGGTCGGTCTCCTTGTTGACGTTCTGCATGAAGGCGGAGTGCTTGAGCGTGTCGAGGTCCTTGTCCCCGCAGTGGACCGGCACCTGGGTGGTGGCGTTGCAGCCGTTGACCACGCCCGGAGGGCATGTGCCCGGCACGTCGATGAGGCTGGCGGGGTCGACCGGAGCGGGCTCCGCCGCGCCTGCGGCCGCCGCCGGGAGCAGGGCCACCATCGCCCCGCACAGCACCATCGCCCGATGCACCCGCACTGTCATCCCCGGCCTTTCGTCCTCGCCGTCCGTGACAGCGCTGTCGTTGACGGCGGGGAAAATAGCGGACACGCGCCAGCATCGCCAACTCAGGCTCCGCCCCGTGTTCCATGCGCCTCCGGGACTCAGCCGCCGACGGCCAGCCGCCCGCCCGGCGCCACCACGGTGACCTCACACGCCGGCGCCAGCTCGGCAGCCCAGCGGGCGAACTCGTGCGGGGGATCGCGGAGCTTGTCCGCGTAGCGGCCGGCCAGGCCGGTCGGGAAGTAGGTGCCCCAGTGGATGGGCACCGCACGGCGCGCACGCACCAGCGCCACCGCCCGCGCGGCTGCCACCGGGTCCATGTGGCCGTCGCCCAGCGTCGGCCCCCAGCCCCACACCGGCACCAGCGCCAGGTCGACCGGGGCGAGCTCCTGCATCTCCTCGTAGACGTCGGTGTCGCCGGCGAACCACCACCGCCGTCCGGGCCCGTCGCGGTCCAGCTCGGCCACCGGCTCCAGGACGTAGCCGAGCGGCGGGGCGGTGGGGCCGCGGGGGTGGCGGCGGTCGTCGTGCTCGGCGTGCACCGCCCGCACCCGCACGCCGTCGACATCCACGTGGTCGCCGGGCTCCAGCTCGCACACGTCGCGGAAGCCCAGCGCGGCGACGATGTGGCCCGCTCCGCGCGGCACCACCACCAGCGCGCGGCGGTCGATGCGCCGCAGCGAGGCCAGGTGCAGGTGGTCGTGGTGCAGGTGCGAGATGAGGACGGCGTCGACCGGCTCGGCCACCGCGGCCAGCGCCAGCGGGACCTGGCGGCGCAGGTGCACGAGGCGCTGGGTCAGCAGCGGGTCGGTGAGGAAGCGCACGCCGGCCAGCCGGATCAGGACGGTGGCGTGCCCGACGTAGACGAGCTCGTCGCCGGCTCCGGCGCTCACTCGAGCTGCTCCCAGGTCCCGTCGCGGCGCGTGTAGCGGTCGAACTCCCCGGCGACGAACGCGGCGCCGTCCCACACGCGGTCGCGGATGACGAGCTCGTCGCAGTCGCCCTCGATGGCCGTCCAGCTGTTCGGCTCGGCCCGCACCCGCACCGAGGTCGCCGTCCCCGCCATCACCAGCAGCATGCCCCGCTCGACGTGCGGATGGCCGTGGCGCACATCGCCGCGGTGCACGGTGTGGCGGTGGCCGGACAACAGCAGGTCCACCCCGGCCCGGTGGGCGGCCTCGAGCGCCGCGGCGGCGCCGACCACGATGTGGGCCTCCGGCTTGTTCGGCGGCGGGACGAAGGGATGGTGGGTGACCACGATCTTCAGCTCGGTCGGCGGGAGCGGGCCCAGGCGATCGGCGATGGCCCGGATGTCGTCCTCCTCCAGGTCGCCGTTCTTCCACCGCTCCGGCCGCGTGGTGTCGAGCCCCAGCACGGCCGCCCCGTCCGCGTGCACGAACGGCGTGCGGTCCTGGGTGATCTCGCGGCGGTAGCGGTCCCGCGGCGAGAAGGCGCGCCGCACGAGGTTGTACAGGGGGATGTCGTGGTTGCCGGGGACGACGACGAGGCGCTCGTCACGGCCGCCCTCGCCGCCGGGCATGCGATCCAGGAAGGCGCGGGCGGCCCGGAACTCCTCGGTGGTGGCGCGCTGGCTGAGGTCGCCACTGACCACGGTGATGTCGGGGTCGAAGGCGATGACGTCCGCCACCGCGCCCTCCACCACCGTGGGGTCCTCGGCGCCGAAATGCACGTCTGACAGGTGCGCGATGCGAGCCATGGGGCCGTCCTACCGCTGCTGCGACACGCGGGTCAGTCGGTCGGCTCGACGGCCCACGGGTTGTGCCATGCGTGACCGCGCGGCAGCAACGCATCGGCCTCGGCCGGCCCCCAGGTGCCGGGCGCGTACGGGTGCACGGGCGTGACGTCGTCGAGCACGCCGTCCACCACCTTCCACGCCGCCTCCACCGAGTCCTGGCGGGCGAACAGCTCCCGCTCGCCGATCATCGCGTTGTGCAGCAGCAGCGTGTACGGAGCGAGGTCCTTGCTCGTCTCGTGCACCAGCCGCAGCTCGCGCGACTCGCCGTCCATCCCGTCGCCGGACGTCTTGGCGCGCACGCCGACCGCGACGGCCACGTCGGGCCCGATGCGGAAGCGCACGTGGTTGGTCTCGTCGCGCTCGATGGCGTCGAAGATCTGCTGCGGTGGACGGCGCAACCGCACGAACACCTCGGTCGCGGTGACGGGCAGCTCCTTGCCGGCGCGGATGGTGAACGGCACGCCGGACCAGCGCCAGTTGTCCACATGGCAGCGCACGGCGGCGAACGTCTCGACCGTGGACTCCGGGTCGACCCCGTCCTCGTCGCGGTAGCCGACGTACTGGCCGCGCACGCAATCGGCCGGCCGGATCGGGCGGATCGCCTTGAGCACGCTGGCACGGGCGTCGCGGCCCGACTCGGGGTCGTGCGGGACAGGCGCGTCCTGGGCCAGCAGGGCGACGACCTGCAGCATGTGGTTCTGCACCACGTCGCGGATCGTGCCGGCCTCCTCGTAGAACTTCCCACGGCCCTTGACGCCGAACGCCTCGGCCATGGTGATCTGTACCGAGGCAACGTAGTTGCGGTTCCAGATCGGCTCCAGGAACGAGTTGGCGAAGCGGATGTACT
>CAZXNX010000098.1:0-8312 GCA_964642225.1 uncultured Solirubrobacteraceae bacterium
AACATGTTGCCGGTGTCGATGCCGAACTCCGCCACGCCCTCGGCGTTGGTGGAGACGGCCACGAAGTGCCGGGCGATCGCGGCCTCGTCGCCGCCCATCGCGCCGAGGATCCAGTCGCGGGCCGACTGGGCGTTGGTCATCGTCTCCAGCGTGGTGAACGTCTTGGAGCAGATGATGAACAGCGTCTCCTCGGGATCGAGGTCACGCGTGGCCTCGACGAAGTCCGTCGAGTCGACGTTGGAGACGAAACGGAAGACCAGGTCGCGGCGGCTGTAGTGGCGCAGCGCCTCGTAGGCCATGACGGGACCGAGGTCCGAGCCGCCGATGCCGACGTTGACCACGTTGCGGATCGGCTTGCCGGTGTGGCCCGTCCACGCGCCGGAGCGGATGTCGTCGGCGCACACGGCCATGCGGTCCAGCACGTCATTGACCTCGGCGACCACGTCCACCCCGTCGACGACGAGCGTCTCGCCGCGCGGCATGCGCAGTGCGACGTGCAGGACCGAGCGGCCCTCGGAGACGTTGATCTTCTCCCCCGCGAACATCGCGTCGATGCGCTCGCGCAGCCCGCACTCCTGCGCCAGATCGACGAGCAGCCCGATCGTCTCGTCGGTGATGCGGTTCTTGGAGTAGTCGAGGTAGAGGCCGGCCGCCTGCGCCCGCAGCCGCTCGCCGCGGCCGGGGTCGGCGGCGAACAGGTCCCGCAGGTGCTGGTCCCCGATCGCGGCGTGATGGCGCTCCAGCGCCCCCCACGCCGGGCGGGACCGCAGCGTCGACGTGTCGCTCATGCGTTCAGCGCGGCGCTCTGCTGATCGATGCGCTCGATGAGCTGCTTCCAGGACTTCACGAAGGCGTCGGCGCCGTCGGACTGCAGCTTGGCGGCCAGCGCGTCGAGGTCGATCCCGGCGGCGGTGAAGGCGGCCAGGCCCTCCTCGTAGTCGCCGCCGTCGGCGGGGAGCACGTCGCCCACGTTGCCGTGGTCGTAGAAGGCCTCGAGCGTGTTCTGCGGCATGGTGTTGACCGTGAACGGCGAGGCGAGCTTCTCGATGTAGAGCGTGTCGGGCGCGGCCGGGTCCTTCGTGCCGGTGCTCGCCCACAGCAGGCGCTGCATGCGGCCGCCCTCGTTGGCCAGCCGCTGGAACCGGTCGGAGGCCATGAGCTCGCGGTAGGCGGCGTAGGCCTGCTTGCCCACCTCGATGGCGAGACGGTCCTTCAGCTCGGCCGGCACCTTGTCCGCCACCGCCACGTCCCAGCGGGACATGAACAGCGAGGCGACGGAGGGGACGGACGGGTTGAGCCCGGCCTCCACGCGCCGCTCGATGCCCTTGAGGTAGGCGTCGGCCGCGGCGAGATAGTGCTCGGTAGAGAAGAGCAGCGTCACGTTCACCGGAATGCCGGCGAAGATCGAGTCCTCGATCGAGGGCAGGCCCTCGGGCGTGCCCGGGATCTTGATGAACACGTTGGGGCGACCGGCCTGCTCATGCAGCGTGGCCGCCGCGGCGGTGGTGTTGTCGGTGTCGAAGGCCAGCTCGGGCGAGACCTCGAGGGAGACGAAGCCGTCGACGCCGTCGGTCCGGTCGTGGACGGGGCGGAAGAGGTCGGCGGCCCGCTGGAGGTCCTCGACGGCAAGCTCGAAGAAGACGTGCTCGTGGTCGAGGTCACGCTGGGACTTCTCGACGATCGCGGTGTCGTAGCCGCCACCCGCGATGGCCTTCTCGAAGATCGAGGGATTCGAGGTCAGCCCGGTGACGGCGTACTCGTCGATGTAGCGCTGGAGCTGACCGGAGTCGAGCATCTCGCGGGTGATGTTGTCGAGCCAGAGGCTCTGACCGATGTCGTGGAGCTGCTGATTCGCCGTCATGGTTCAAGCGTACCGCCGGGGGATGGTCGCGCGGGCGTGGTTGCCCGCATTTCTCAGGTCGTTCACCAGGACTACCCGATCACCGGCCTGGCGAACGGGAGCGGGTGGTGTCCTGTTGCGCCCTGCAAGCCCCGGCTAGGAATTTCCTAGCGGGCGCTAGCGGGGCGCCCGGCAAGACCACCCGCGGGGCGGCGCGGTGGGGCGGCTCCTGCTCACCGTGGGATGCTGGGCGCATGACCGACTCCCCCGACGAGGACCTGCGCCGGCGCCTGCGGAGCGTGCGCGTGTTCGGCCCCGATCTGCCCGGCTTCGATGCGGCGGCCGCGCCGGATGATCCGCAGGAGCTGTTCGTCGACTGGATCACGAGCGCGATCGAGGCCGGGGTCGCCGGGCCGCAGACCATGACGCTCTCGACGGTGGACGAGGAGGGGCGGCCCAACGCGCGCATCCTCATCCTCAAGGGCATCCGCGCCGGGCGGTGGCAGTTCGCCACCACAAGCGCGAGCGTCAAGGGCCGGGAGCTGGCCGCCCACCCCGCCGCGGCCCTCACCTTCCACTGGCCGCAGCTGGCGCGGCAGGTGCGCCTGCGCGGCACCGTGCACCACGCCGGCGCCGAGGCGTCGGCGGCGGACTTCCGCGCCCGCCCCGACGGCTCCCGTGCCGAGTCGTACATCGGCCGCCAGAGCCAGGTGCTCGACGACGAGGCCCAGCTGGACGCGGCGCTCGACGACGCCCTCGCCCGCGTGCAGGCGGACCCGGAGCTCGTGCCGCCGGCCTGGGCGCTGTATGAGCTGGCGCCGCAGGAGATCGAGTTCTGGCAGGGCGAGGCGCACCGCCGCCACGTGCGGCTGCGCTACCGCCACGACGGCGACGCCTGGGCCCGCGAGCGGCTCTGGCCCTAGCCGCCGCGGCGTGACAGCTCGACCGCCTCGCGCAGGTCGGACAGGGTGCGGTCGCCGACGGCGCCGAGCAGGGCGATGGCCCGCTCCACCGCCGCCTCCCCCGCCGCCTCGGTGACCGGGACGGTCGAGCCGGCGATCATGCCGACGAGGACCTCGGCCGGATGCTCCCCCGGGAAGGCGTCCGGCGGCATGCTGTCCGCCAGGTCGGCGACGAGCTCGGCGAGCATGATGCCGGTGCGCAGGATCTGGTCGACGAGGGCGCGGGCGCGGGCCAGCTCGGCCGGCGGATGCGTGGTGGGCTCCATGTCCCTCCTAGGCGGCGGGCGGGAAAATTCTCCCCCGCGTTTGTCGCACCGCAACTCTTTCGCGGGGGCTGGGTTTTCATGAGCACACCGACGCCACGCGCCCCGTACCAAGGTCCAGCGCGAACGTCTTCATACGGAGGACTCGCATGTCTCACGTCAAGCTCGCCCTGGGCGTCGTGCTCTGCACGCTGCTCATGGTGCCCACCGCCGCATCCGCCAAGCCCGTCAAGCAGGGCTTCGGTCATACGTACCCGTACGCCTCGCTCCTGTGCAAGAAGGCCGAGGCCGGCAAGACGCCCAAGCGCCTCGCCGCCTCGACCACGGAGATCGTCGCCGCCTGCGCCACGCTGCGCGCCGACTTCACCACCGCGCAGACCGCGCTGAAGGCGACCGCCACCACCGTCCGCCAGGACGCCGCCGCCGCCGTCAAGACGCTGCGCGCCACCTGCAAGCAGGCCCGGATCGACAAGACCCCGGCCACCTGCAAGGCCGCGCTGAAGGCCGCCCGCGCCACCGTCAAGACGCTGCGCGCGCAGGCCAAGACCGCCATCAAGGGCTACCACGTCGCCGTGGACACCGCCCGCAAGGCGTTCTGGACGACCATCAAGGCCCTCCCGGGCGCCACGTCGCTGAAGCCGGACACCACCGTCCCGGCCGACCCGTCCGTGAGCCTGCCGACCGACGGTGAGCTCGCCGCCGCGTAGGACCGCCGTACCCCCCGAAGGACCCGAACGGGCGGCCCCAGGCCGCCCGTTCGCGCGTCCGGACCGGCCGCTACGGGTGGCCGATGAAGGTGATGACGTGCCGGCTGCCGTGCTTGCAGGTGACGGCCAGGCCGCCGTCGGCGTCGGCGCTGCCGCCGTAGCTGCGCCCGCGGCAGGTGTAGCCCTTGACCTTGGTGGTCCCGACCGGGTTGGCCCCGTCGCTGGCCGCCTGCTTGACGACCCACGCCTTGACGACCGCCTTGGCCGTCCGACACGTGGTCCGCTTGGCCCGGATCCGCTGGTAGAAGGAGCCGGAGGTCCCGTCGGGGTTGAAGCCCCCGGAACAGGACGCGTAGCCGGCCGCGCCGGTGGCGACACCGGCCCCCGCCGTGGCGGCGACGATGGTGACGGCGAAGAGGGCGATGAGGCTGATGGAGGTGCGCATGCGCCGAGTCTGCCGACATCCGCCGGCGGAGGCAATCTACGACGGTCGTCGTTCGGCGAAGGCCGACAGCTGGTCGTTCAGCCGTCGCATGGCCAGCGTGTAGGGCGGGGAGAACTTGCGCTGGACCCAGTAGCCGATCCGGATGTCGCGGGACGTGAAGACCATGTACCGGTTGCGCCGGATCCCGTCGAGGATCTTCGCGGCCACGTGCTCGGGGGTCACCGCGCGGCGCTCGAAGTGCTCGGTGAGCGCCTTGAAGCCCGGCTGCTCCCGGTCGACGCCCACGATCTCCACGGTGCCGACGAGCGGGGTGCGCACCGCGCCGGGGCACACCAGGCTGACGCCGATGTTGTGCCGCCGCAGGTCGAAGCGCAGGACCTCCGACACGCCCCGCAGGCCGAACTTGCTCGCGCTGTACGCCGCGTGCCATGGCAGGCCGAACAGCCCGGCGGCGGAGGACACGTTGACGATGTGCCCGCCCCGGCCCGCCTCGATCATCGGCGGCACGAAGCACTCGAGCACCGAGATCGGGCCCATGAGGTTGACGTCGATCATCTGCTGCCAGTGGCGATGCTCGAGCCGGTCGATCGTCCCCCAGGCCGAGACGCCGGCGATGTTCATGACCACGTCCATGCTGCCGTGCGCGGCGTGGATCTCCGCGGCGAGCGCGACGATGGCGTCATGGTCGGCGACGTCGGCCGCGGCCACGTGGGCGACCGTGCCGCCGGAACGGCGGATCTCGTCGGCCACCTCGTCGAGGGACGCGGCCTGCAGGTCGGTGAGGTAGAGCTCTGCTCCCTCGCGGGCCGAGGCGATCGCCGTCGCCCGGCCGATGCCGCTGGCCGCGCCGGTGATCAGGCACTTGCGGCCGTGGAGACTCGTGATGTTCGTCATCACGGGCCAGCCTAATGCGCCGGAGCACGCCGGCGACGGAGCGGAGAGGGAGGGATTCGAACCCTCGATGGGGCTCTAAACCCCATACTCCCTTAGCAGGGGAGCGCCTTCAGCCGCTCGGCCACCTCTCCGGGAGATCGGCAGTCTAGAAGCTACGCCGCCGTGAAGCGGACCGGCAGCGACGTGACCCCGTAGATCCCCGTCGCCGGCTCCAGCTCGGGCGTGCCGGTGAGCTCGACGGCCGACGCGTGCTCGGCCAGGAACCCCAGCGCTTCCTGCAGCTCGGCCCGGGCCAGATTGGCTCCGAGGCAGTAGTGGATGCCCGCGCCGAAGGTCATGATCCGCGACGTCGCGCGGGGTGCGGTGATGTCGAACACGTCGGGCGCGTCGACCACCGAGGGATCGCGGTTGCCGTTGAAGGCGGAGACCATCACCACCGTCCCGGCCGGGAACTCGACGTCGTCGACCACGATGTCCTCCAGGCAGATGCGCGCGGTGAAGGGCGTGATCGGCTCGAAGCGCAGCGCCTCCTCCACCGCCGCGCCCGCGAGCGAGGGATCGGCGTGCAGGGCCGCCCACTGCCCGGGATGCGTGGCCAGCAGCCGCACGGCGTGGGAGAGCTGGGCCTGGGTCGTGTCCACCCCGCCGACGAGGACGTTGAGCACGAGGTTCATGCACTCCACGTCCGACAGGCGGTCGCCGTCCTGCTCGGCGGCGATGAGCGTGGAGATGAGGTCGTCGCCCGGGGAGCGGCGGCGCTGGGCGATCAGCTCGCCCGCCCACGCGTAGAAGCTCGCCACCCGCTCCTCGATGGTGGCGCGGTGCTCCATCAGCACCGGCGGGTCGAACTGGCGCTGGATCCACGCCGACCAGTCGTGCAGGCGCGGGGCGTCGCTCAGCGGCGCGCCCATCACGGTCGCGATGGTCAGCGCGGGATACGGCTTGGCCAGCGCCTCGACGAATTCGCAGGCGCCGCCGGCGGCCGCGACCGGCTCCCACAGCTCCCGCAGGAAGCCGCGCATCGCCGGGCGGTAGCGCGCCGCCGCCCGCGGGGTGAAGGCCGGGTTGACGAGGCTGCGCAGCCGGCGGTGGTCGTCGCCGTTGATCGTGATGATGTTGCGCACGATCTCCTCGTGCAGCGGCCCGTCGCGCACGTCGAAGAGCTCGGCGATGGTCAGGCCCGGGAAGGTCGTCGACCGGCTGCGCAGGAACTCCTCGCCGGCCGCGCGATCGAGCACGAACACGCCGTAGGGCCCCTGCGCCAGCCAGTGGCGGGCGCGCAGGTCGGCCATCGTCGCGTGGAACCGGTCGCCCCGCAGCTCGGGGTCCAGGTAGTCCAGCACCGGCAGGTCCAGGTCCGTGACGAGCACGAGGGCCAGCCTACCCCTGCGCGACGGGGCCCCGGGCGATAGCGTCCGCGCATGCCCAACGTCATCGTCGTCGCCGTCCTGCAGGCCAAGCCCGGCTCCGAGGAGACCGCCCTGGCCCTCCTCACCGAGACCATCGAGGCCACCCACGCGGAGGAGGGCTGCCGCACCTACGCGCTGCACGTCTCCAAGCAGGACCCGGCCCAGTTCGTGATCATCGAGCGGTGGGACGACCAGGAGGCGCTGGACGGCCACTTCGGCACGCCCCACATGGCCAAGCTCGCCGGCGCCGCGGGCGACCTGCTCGCCGCGCCGCCGACCATCGTCTTCACCGAGGCGATCGCGCTCGGCGACCCGGCCAAGGGCACCCTCGCCGGCGCCTGAGGGATCTGCGATGGCCCGCGACGTCGACCGTGACCGCCTCGCCCGGCTGACCGCCCGCGAGCAGGAGCGCTTCGCGCGCTCCAACCCGCGCTCGCGGGAGCTGTTCGAGCGCGCCGGCGCGAGCCTGCTCGGCGGCGTGCCGATGCCGTGGATGATGCGCTGGGCCGGCGGCCATCCCGTCTTCCTCGACCACGCCGCCGGCGCCCGCCTGACCGACGTGGACGGCCACGAGTACATCGACTTCTGCCTCGGGGACACGGGCGCGATGCCCGGCCACTCGCCGCCCTTCGTGGTGGACCACGCCGGCGCGCAGCTCGGGCGCGGCATCACCACGATGCTCCCCACCGAGGACGCGATCTGGACGGGCGAGGAGCTGACGCGGCGCTTCGGGCTGGACCGCTGGCTGTTCACCCTCACCGCCACCGACGCCAACCGGGCCGCGCTGCGCATCGCCCGCCAGCTCACCGGCCGGCCCAAGGTCCTCGTCTACAGCTACTCCTACCACGGCTCCGTGGACGAGTCGTTCGCCGTGCGCGCGCCCGACGGGCGCACCGTCGCGCGCGAGGGCAACGTCGGGCCGGCGGTCGCCGTGGGCGACACCACCACCGCCGTGGAGTTCAACGACCTCGGCCAGCTGCGCGAGGCGCTGGCCACCGGGGAGATCGCCTGCGTCCTGGCCGAGCCGGCCATGACGAACATGGGGATCGTGCTGCCCGACGACGGCTACCACGACGCGTTGCGCGCGCTGACCCGCGAGCACGGCGCGCTGCTCATCATCGACGAGACCCACACGTTCTCCGCCGGCCCCGGCGGCTGCACCGCCCTGTGGGGGCTGGAGCCCGACCTGCTGACCATCGGCAAGGCGATCGGCAGCGGCATCCCCTCCGGCGCGCTGGGCCTGACGGCCGACCTGGCCGCGCGCGTCCTGGCCGAGCCGGAGGCCGACTACGAGGACACCGGCGGGATCGGCGGGACGCTGGCCGGCAACGCGTTCAGCGCCGCGGCGATGCGCGCGACGCTCGAGCACACGCTGCGGGCCGAGGACTTCGCGCGCACCATCCCGCTCGCCGCCCGCTTCGCCGACGGGGTGCGCGAGGCGGTCGCCGCCCACGACGTGCCGTGGAGCGTGACCCAGCTCGGCTGCCGGGCCGAGTACCGCTTCGAGCCCGAGCCGGCGCCCAACGGCACCGTCGCCCACGACGCGGCCGACCCCGAGCTGGAGCGCTACCTGCATCTGCACGCGCTGAACCGGGGCGTGCTCATCACCCCGTTCCACAACATGGCCCTGATCTCCCCCGTGACCACCGCCGACGACGTGGACCGCCACACGGCGGTGTTCGCCGAGGCCCTCCAGGACCTGGTGGGCTGAGCGGCCGTCAGGCGCCGCAGCGCAGTCGCGCGGCGGCGAGGTCGTCGAACGTCGCCGGGCCCGGGTGCAGCGACGAGGCGC
>CAZXNX010000099.1:0-8252 GCA_964642225.1 uncultured Solirubrobacteraceae bacterium
GTCGGCGGTGGAGGGCATCGAGGTGGCGGCCCCCTCCTTGGAGTCCGTGGTGCTGCCCATCACCCTCGTGGTGCTGGTCGGGCTGTTCGTCCTGCAGCGGTTCGGCACCGAGATCATCGGCCGCCTGTTCGGCCCGGTCATGGTCCTGTGGTTCGTGGTGCTCGCCGCCGCCGGGATCGCCCGGCTGGTCGGGCATCCGGACATCCTCAAGGCGCTGTCCCCGACCTACGCGGTGGACTTCTTCGTCGCTCATCCGGGCATCGCGTTCATCTCGCTGGGGTCGGTGGTGCTGACCGTCACCGGCGCGGAGGCGCTCTACGCCGACATGGGCCACTTCGGGAGGCCGCCGATCAGCCGCGCCTGGTTCTTCGTCGTGTTCCCGGCGCTCACGCTCAACTACATGGGCCAGGGGTCGCTGATCGTGGAGGATCCGACCTCCATCTCCAACCCGTTCTACCTCCTGCTCCCCGAGTGGTCCCGCGTGCCGATGGTCGTCGTGGCGACGATGGCCACGCTCATCGCCTCGCAGGCGGTCATCTCCGGTGCATTCTCCGTCACGCGGCAGGCCGTGCAGCTCGGCTTCCTGCCGCGCCTGGGCATCCGGCACACCTCCGACTCGACCATCGGCCAGGTGTACGTCCCGGTGGTGAACTGGACCCTGTTCGTGGCCGTCATCGCCCTGGTGATCGGGTTCGGCTCGTCGGCCAAGCTGGCGACCGCCTACGGCATCGCGGTCACGGGCACGTTGCTGATCGACTCCATCCTCTTCCTCGTCGTGGTGCGGCTGCTGTGGCGCAAGCCGCTGTGGATGGTCGTCGCCGGGATCCTCGGTTTCGTCACCGTCGACCTGCTCTTTCTCGCCGCGAACGTCACCAAGATCGCCCACGGCGGCTGGTTCCCGCTGCTGATCGGGGCGATCGTGTTCGTCGCCCTCTCCACCTGGGACCGCGGCCGCAGCGACGTGACCGAGGCGCGCCGCAAGGCCGAGGGCCCGTTGCAGGAGTTCATCGACCACATGCACGCGCGGGTGCCGCCGATCACCCGCCTGCCGGGGGTCGCCGTCTACCTCAACCCGACCAGCGACACGACGCCGATCGCCCTGCGGGTGGGCGTCGACCAGATCCACGGGATCCCGGAGGAGGTGGTCATCCTCACGATCGAGACGACGAACTCCCCGCACGTGCCCGAGGGCGAGCGGGTCCAGCTCGACAACCTCGGCCACGCCGAGGACGGGTACAGCCACATCACGCTGCGATTCGGCTACCAGGACCGCCCCGACGTGCCGGCCGCGCTGATGCGCGCCCGGCGCACCCCGCCGGGGCTGGAGACGGACTTCAACCCCCACCACGCCACCTACTACCTCTCCCAGATCCGGATCATCCCCGGCAAATCCGGCGGCATGGCGGGCTGGCGCAAGCGGATCTTCGTGGCGATGGCCCGCAACGCCTCCAGCCCGGCCGACTACTTCAACCTGCCCGCCGAGCGCGTGGTCACGGTCGGGTCGCGGATCCGGATCTAGGCCATCTCCACGAAATCTTGATGCCCACGGGGCATCTCTCCCTGCGGCCTGAACGCCCGTGAACGCACCATGAGTGTGTCCCATCGTTCAAGGAGGCCTCAATGGCCAGTCACGCCGCACAGCCGCTCCCCTCACACCGCTCCGCCGTCGACCTCGTCCGCGACGAGTTGCACAAGCGCCGCCTGCGCCCCGCCGCTCGCGAGCGGCTCGCCGCGGTCTACGAAGGCATCGTCATCGAGCCGCCGGCCAGGCGCCAGCCCGCGCTGACCGCCCGGATCCCCGTCCACCGCGCAGCGGTATGCATGGCCGAGCTCGAACTCCTCGACATCGCCGCCCGCCTGCGGGCCGAGCCCGCTCCCCGCTACGACGGTGTCCGTGCGGCACGCAACCTCGTGAGCGACGGCGCCGGCCCGCTCTACCGCGGCACCGAGCGTGACCAGCTCAAGCAGGCCGCGCGCAAGGTGCTCCATCAGCTCTGACCCGCCGTCGTTGCCGTCCCCGGTCGGGCGCGTGCACGTTGGGATACTGCTGCCGTGATCGTCAATTGCGCCGTGTACGACCGGGGATGCCGGCGGGAGGGTGACCTGCCGCTCCAGCAGGCCGGAGAAGCCGCCCGCGGTCCCGACACGTTTGTCTGGCTGGGCGTCGCCGAGCCGTCGGCCGAGGAGTTCCACGCCATCGCCGCGGAGTTCGATCTGCACGAACTGGCCGTCGAGGACGCCATCAAGGCCCACCAGCTGCCCAAGGTCGAGATGTACGGCGAGACGATGCTCGTCGTCGTCAAGACCACGCACTACGTCGACACCCACGAGGTGGTCGAACTGGGCGAGCTCGTGATCTTCGTGCACCGGTCGTTCATCATCGTCGTGCGTCACGGACACGGCCCCCTCACGGCCGTCCGCGCACGGATGGAGCGTCGCACGGACCTGCTCGCCCACGGCCCGGGCGCGGTGCTGTACGCGATTCTCGATCACGTGGTCGACGGGTACGAGACGGCGGCGCACGCCGTGGACGTCGACATTCAGGAGGTCGAGTCGGACGTCTTCTCGCCCGACATCACCAACCCGGCCCAGCGGATCTACAAGCTCGAGCGGGAGGTGCTGGCCTTCTACGGCGCGGTCGCCCCGCTCGCGGAGCCGCTCAACGCGCTGGCGCGGGGTCACTACGAGCTGATTCCCGAGCCGATGAACGACTACTTCCGCGACGTGAGCGACCACCTCCAGCGCGCCAGCAGGCGCATCACGGCGTTCCGCGAGCTGCTCACCAGCGCCCTGCAGGCCAACCTCACGCAGGTCTCCGTCCGCCAGAACGAGGACATGCGCAAGATCTCCGCCTGGGTGGCGATCCTGGCCGTGCCGACGATGATCGCCGGCATCTACGGCATGAACTTCGACCACATGCCCGAACTGCACGAGCGGTACGGCTACCCCGTCGTCCTCGGCGTCATCGTCATCGCCTGTCTGCTGCTCTACCGCCGGTTCAAGCGCTCCGGCTGGCTGTAGCCGGCACTGCGCCCCGGCGCGTCAACCGACGTTCAGCGTCCGCCCGAGGCTGTCCAGGATGTTGGTCCAGCCGTGCCGGTGCGCGCGCACGGCCTCCTCGTCCCACAGCCCGCGATGGGCGAAGCGGACCGTGGTGCGGCCGTCGTGCTCCTCGAAGTCGATCTCGATCAGGGTCCGGCGGGTGTCGCCGTCCCACAGCCACGTGAACGACAGACGGGTGGGGCGCTCGATCTCGGTGTAGAGGCCTCCCCCGCCGATCTCGCGGTCCCGGCCGGGATCGCGCATGACGACCCGCACCGCGCCGCCCACGCGCAGGTCGACCTCGGCGGCGGAGGTCTCCCACTCGCGCTCGGCCTGCCACCAGCGCCGCATCACCTCCGGGCTGGTCCACGCGTCGAACACCCGCTCGGCCGGGGCGTCGTAGGTGCGCTCGATGCGCAGGGTCAGATCGTCGGTGGTCATCGGCTGGGATCCTTTCGCCGTCGCAGGTGCAGCATGACGTGCGCGCGCACCACCATCAGCGCCGTTCCGGCGCCGACCAGCGCGGGCAGCGCCTCCTCGACCGGCACGCCCGCGACGTGGGCGATCATGTGCTGCGCGCGCCGCGTTGCGCGGCCGCCGCGTCCGACAGGGCCGCCTCCCACACGGGCGCCTCGTCGTACTCGTCGTGGCGGTTCCACCACACGTAGGCCTGGGTCTGCGGGTACCCCTCGGGCGAGTCCTCCCAGATCTCCTGGCGGCCGAGCGGGGTGATGTCGAGGTAGGACCAGGTGCTGCCCATCGCCTCGTCGCCCCGCTTGTCGATGAGGTACGTGCGCAGGATCTCGTCGCCCTCGCGCAGGAACACGTTGGTCCCGTGCCACTCGTCGACCCCGAAGTCGCGGTCGAAGTCGTCGGTGACCGTGTACCACGGGATGTCCCAGCCCATCCGCTCCTTCAGGCGCGCGATGGCCTCCTGGGGCGCGCGGGAGACGAACACCAGCGTGGTGTCGCGGGCGTTGAGGTGGGCCAGGTGGGCGACCTGGTCGGCCACGAACGAGCATCCCGGGCACCCGCCGTCGGGCCAGCCGTTGACGCCCGGCTCGAAGAAGAACCGGTAGACGATGAGCTGGCGGCGGCCGGCGAACAGGTCCAGGAGGGTCGCCGGGCCGTCGGGCCCGTCGAAGGCGTAGTCGCGCTCGACGGCCATCCGCGGCATCCGGCGGCGGTTGGCGGCCAGGGCGTCGCGGGCCCGGGTCAGCTCCTTCTCCTGCACCAGCAGCGCTTCGCGCGCGGCGGCCCACTCCTGCGGCGACACGGTCGGTGGGGCGTTCATCGCTGGTCTTCCTCCTTGAGGTATTCGTCGACGACATCGAAGAGGCGCGTCCACAGGGCGCGCTGGTGGTCCATCCAGTCGGCGGCGACGCTGAGCACCTGGGGCTCGAGGGTGAGCCGGTGCGTGCGTCCCTCGACCACGCGCGTGACGACACCCGTCTCCTCCAGCACCTTCACGTGCTTGGAGATGGCGGGCTTGGACACGCCGAAGCCGGCCGTCGCCTCGCCGACGGTGGCCGGCCCTTCGGCCAGCCGCTCGACGATGCCGCGGCGGATCGGGTGCGCCAGCGCGCGGAATGGATCGTTCACCATGTGGTGAACAATACAGGGTGCGCGCGGCGGCGCGAAATCGTGGCGCTTCGCCGGGACTCAGCCCGGCAGCACCGACGCGTGACCGGGCGCGAGGTAGGCGGTGAGCCGGTCGAAGAGCACGCTGGCGTAGGCGGTGTCGTTGCTGGTGCCGCGCTTGTGGGTTGCGACGACGGCCACCGAGAGCCCGCGGGCCGGGAGGTACCCCATCGCGGCCGTGTACCCGTTCAGCATCGGGTTCTGCACGTACCAGCCGCTGGTCACGACGATGCCGAGCCCGAAGAAGAGCTTCCGGGTGAACGGGCCCATGCCCGCCGTCGTGGGCAGGAACCGCTGACGGCTGGAGGCCCGGGACAGCAGGGCGCCGGTGCCCACGGCGCGGGCGGTGCGGGCGACGTCGCCGATGGTGCCGCTCATCACGGTCCCGGCGCCGATCGTCCACGACGGGCTCCAGTACGTGGCGTCCTCGTACGGGCCCCGGTCGCCGGTGTAGGAGTGGAGCACCGGCTGGGGCATCGCGGGGTAGCGGGAGATCGCCGTGTGCCGCAGGCCAAGCGGTTCAAGGATCCGGGTGCGCATCAGCCGCGTGACCGGCTGGCCGGTGACCTTCGCGATCACCTTGCTCAGCACGGCGTAATTGGTGTGCGCGTAGGTGAAGCACGTGCCCGGGTCGCACGCCGGGCCGCGGGCGAACGCGTAGGCCAGCAGCTGATCCGGCGTCCACTGCCGGAAGGGGTCGGCGAGGAGGAGGTCGACGAACACCTGGTTGTGCTGGATCCAGTCCTGGTAGCCCGACGTGTTGTCCGCCAGCATCCGCAGCGTGATCCGGTCGGCGTCGGGCATCTCGGGGAGGAACCGGGAGAGCTTGTCGTCCAGCGTGAGCCGCTTCTGGTCCCGGAGCTGCAGGAGCAGGGTGATGAGGTGCGGGATCGCCACCGACCCGATCCGGAAGTGCATGTCGGTGGTGGCCGGCACCCCGGCCATCGACGTGCCGAACGCCTTGGTCACGAGCGTCCTGCGCCCCGTGTCGACGCGCAGGATGATGGCTCGCATCCCCAGGCTGCGCATCGTGTCGCGGGTGATCGCGTCGACGTTCGCCGCAGCCGTCGCACGGCTCACGCATCCGGTCGCGACCCGGAGCCTCGGCTCCGGGCACGAGGCCGCCGTGGCCGTGCTCGCAGCCAGGGCGACGGTCGCCGTGACCGCCAACAGCGCGGCGATGTGCATCAGGATTCGTGGCACGTCGGCGTCACCCTACGCGCCGGAGCGACATGCCGCGCCGGACCGGTCCGGCCCCTCGCCCGTCAGACGGGCACGGCGGGCGCCAGCCGGACCGGGATGCCGTTGAGCACGGCGTTGCCGGTCAGCGGCTCGACGACGAGCTCGTCGGTGAGGATGTTGCTGTTGGCCCCGGCGTGGGCCTCGGCGACCTGCATCTCGGCGCCGGCCAGGTCGTGGCCCCACCCGTGGGGGATCGACACGACGCCGGGCATGATGTCGTCGCTGATCTGCACCGGCACCTCGATGGTGCCCGTGCGGGCCGAGACCACGGCCGGGTCGCCGTCGACGAGGCCCAGCGCGCTGGCATCCTGCGGGTGCACCAGCACGGTGCAGCGCGCCGGGCCGCTGACCAGGCGCGGCAGGTTGTGCATCCACGAGTTGTTGGAGCGCAGGTCCCGCCGCCCGACGAGCATGAGCGGGCGCTCGGCGTCGGCGCCCTCGTGCATCGCCTCGTCCAGGCGCGGCACGTCGGCCGCCAGCAGCTCCGGCGCGAGGTCGATCCGGCCGGTCGGGGTGCGCAGCACCTCGGGCAGCCGCGGCTCCAGCGCGCCCAGGTCCACCCCGTGCGGGTTGGCCTCGAGCACGTCCATCGACAGGCCGTCCGGGTTGGCGCCGAACGCGTCGCCGTACGGGCCTGTCCGCAGCAGGACGTCGAGCATCCGCTCGGGGCCGGTGCGGTCGCCCAGCGCCGCGAGGATCTCGTCCTGGTCGCGGCCGCTGATCGGCGAGTGCTCGGAGGAGATCTCGCGCCGGACCGTCTCGCCGATGACGTAGTCGTCGATCGCGGTCACGTCGACGTCCGGGCCCTGGCCGGTGACGATGCCGGTCAGGCGCAGCAGCGTCTCCCACTCCTGCAGCATGACGTCGGGCAGCGGCAGCACCGGCGGCGAGTAGTTGGCCACGTTGCGCACGGCGAACTGGTAGAGCGCCAGGTCGTAGTGGCCCTTCTCCAGCGGGGACGGGGCGGGCAGGATGACGTCGGCGTGGCGCGTGGTCTCGTTGAGGTAGATGTCGACGCTGACCATGAAGTCCAGGTCCTCGAGCGCATCCTGCAGCCGGTCGCTGTTGGGGGTGCTCACCGCCGGGTTGCCGGCGATCGTGATGAACGCGCGCACCCGCTCCTGCGCCGGGCCGGTGATCTCGTCGGCCAGCTCGGCGACCGGCAGCTCACCGAACGTCTCGGGCAGCCCGTGGGCGCGGCTGGCCCAGCGGCCCATCTTCACCGGCCGCCCGCGGCCCGGCTCGCCCTTGGTGTTGGCGGCGCCGGCGGCGGCGCGGGTGAACATCGCCCCGCCCTCGCGGTCGAGGTTGCCGGTCAGGACGTTGACGACATCGACGAGCCACGAGGCAGTGGTGCCGAACACCTGCGTGGTGGTGCCGATCCGGCCGTACACCGCGGCGCGCCCGGCGCCGGCCAGGTCGCGGGCCAGCGCGCGGATGTCCTCGGCGGGGATGCCGGTGGCGGGCGCGGCGTCCTCGGGCGTGAAGCCGGCGGCCAGCTCGCGCACCGTGTCGACGCCGTCGGCCAGCTCCGCGGCCGCGCCCAGGTCGACGAGGCCCTCCTCGAACAGGACGTGGACGATCGCCATGAGCAGGATCGCGTCGGTGCCGGGCCGGATGAAGTGGTGGCGGTCGGCCATCTGGGCGGTGCGGGTGCGGCGAGGGTCCACCACGACGATCGTGCCGCCGCGGCGCTGGATGTCCTGCAGGCGGCCGCGCACGTCGGGCGCGGTCATGAGCGACCCGTTGGAGGCCATCGGGTTGGCGCCCATGATGAGCAGGAAGTCGGTGCGGTCCAGGTCGGGGACGGGGACGCTGGCGCCCGTGCCGAACATCAGGGCGGAGGCGACCTCCTTGGGCCGCTGGTCGACGGTGGAGGCCGAGAAGATCTTCTTGGTGCCCAGCGCGCGCAGCAGGACGCTGCCGTAGATCATCGGGGCCAGGCCGTGGGCGGCCGGGTTCCCGAGATAGACGGCGGCCGCGTCGCGGCCGTGGGCCTCCAGGATCGGGGGCAGACGCTCGGCGATGAGGGCGAACGCCTCGTCCCAGGTGGCCGGGCGGTGGCTGTCGCCCTCGCGGATCATCGGCGTGCGCAGCCGGTCCGGGTCCTCGTGCAGGTCTTTGAGGTTCACGCCCTTGGGGCAGAGGAAGCCCTTGCTGAACACGTCGTCCTGATCACCGCGCACGCGGGTGACCTCACCGCCGGAGATCGTGACCTCCAGGCCGCACGTGGCCTCGCAGAAGGGACAGGTGCGGTACGCCGTGGTCTCCTCGCTCATGCACCGACCCTACCTCCTGCCGGAGAGCGTCATGGCGCCGCGGCCGCC
>CAZXNX010000100.1:0-8171 GCA_964642225.1 uncultured Solirubrobacteraceae bacterium
ACGGCTCCGTGGTGCAGCACCACCTGGGCGTCTCGGCCTTCTCCGACCACGTCGTGTGCGCGCAGGAGTCGGTCGTGCGGATCGACCCGTCGCTGCCCTTCGAGATCGCCGCGTTGTTCGGCTGCGCCGTCATCACCGGCGTCGGTGCCGCGCTGCACGCCGCCAGCATCGAGGCGGGCGACCGCGTGGCGGTCTTCGGGCTGGGCGGGGTCGGCCTGGCCGCCCTGCTCGGCGCCCGGCTGGCCGGGGCCGAGGTCATCGGCGTCGACGTCGTGGAGTCCAAGCTCGCGCTGGCCCGTGACCTCGGGGCCTTCGCGACCGTGCACGCCGGCCCCGACTCCGTGGCCGAGGTGCGCCGCCTGACCGACGGCGGCGCGAACGTCGCGATCGAGACGGCCGGCCACGAGTTCGTGCTGGCCGACGCCTACGCCGCGACCCGCCGCGGCGGCACCACCGTCACGGTCGGGCTGCCCGACCCGTCCAAGCAGCTGTCCATCCCCGCCGTCAGCCTCGTGGCCGAGGAGCGCACGCTGCGCGGCTCGTACCTGGGCTCCGGGGTGCCGGCCCACGACGTGCCGCGGATGATCGAGCTGTACCTCGACGGCCGGCTCCCCGTGGACCGCCTGCTGAGCGACACCCTCCCCCTCGAGGACATCAACGAGGGCTTCGATCGGCTCGCCAGTGGCGAGGCGATCCGCCAGGCGATCGTCTTCTAGGCCCGCTCGCGGGCTCCGGATTGCGACGCGACAGCGACCGCGCCGCCACGGCTATACTTCGTCGCCGCGCGGATGTAGCTCAGTTGGCTAGAGCGTCTGCTTGCCATGCAGAAGGTCGAGAGTTCGAGTCTCTTCATCCGCTTCGCGCCGAAGCCCGCTCCCCGAGCGGGCTTCGGTCGTTCCGGGGTCAGTCGCCCGGCGTGGCCACCGGCACCCGCACGATGGCCCCGTGCTCATCGCGGTGCAGGCCGGGCACCCGCGGGGTGACGAGCGGATCGGGGTAGGGGTCCGGCTCGGCGGCCGCCGGCGTCTCCTGCGAGGGCTCGGGCGGGGCTGCGGCGGCGGCCGCGGCGACCGGCTCCTCCACGGGCGGTTCCGCGGGCTCGGGATCGGGCGCTGCCACGGGGTCGAGCGCGGCGTGCGCGCGGGCCTTGAAATCGGCCGCCACCAGCGCATCGGGGACCGCCTCGGTGAAGCGCAGCAGCTCGGGGCGCAGCCCGTCCAGCACGGCCCCCGCGTCGACCGCAGCGGTGTCAACCCGCTTGGTGGTGAGCCGCACCAGCTGCTTGCCCTTGGGGATCCGCGTGGCGCCGGCGCCCTTGGGCAGCTCGCCCTTCCATCCGGAGACGTATGAGCGGGCGGCGACCTCGCGCCCCTTGGGCTTGTCGGTCAGGAAGTCGAGCAGCACCCGGGCGTGCAGGGTGAAGGCCTCCCTCGCCGCGAGGTCATCGGCGGGCCGGGCCGCGGTGGCCACCAGCCGCTCGATCTCGGCGGCGAGACGGTCGGAGGTGCGGATGAGCTTCTCGGGTGCGTGCGCCACGGTGCTCCTCGGTTGCGGGCGGAGGCGACGAGTCTGCCATCGCCGCCCCCGATCGCCAAACCGCGTCGGTCAGCCCCTGGGGCACCGCCCTACCGGCAGACGGTGAGCTTCTTCGTCGCGGCGGTGCTGCTCAGCCCGTAGCGCGTGGTGGAGACGGCCGCGAGCTTGTGGCTGCTGGCCTTCTTGAGCTTCGTACCGGGGATCGTGACCGTGCCCTTGGCGGTCGTCACCGTGCCCACCTTCTTGCCGTCGAGCGTCAGGGCGGCCGACCCGAGGGTCTTCGCGGTCAGCCTGGTGTCGACCTTGACCTTGGCGCTCTTGCCCCGCTTGACGCATGCCTTCGGCGCGCTGAGCTTCGGCGTGCGGGGCGGGTCGCTGACGTAGATCGGGCTGGTGACCGCGTCGATCACGCCGGCGCCGATCGCCCGCTCGACCACGACGTTGTAGCGCCCGGTCTTCGTGGCGGTGAACGTCATCGTCGCCGTGGGCGAGAGCACCGGCATCGACTTGATCACGACGCCGTTGCGCTGCAGCTCCAGCGTCCGCGCCTTGCCGTCGGTGGAGCCGGAGATGGTGGTGGAGATCTGGATCGATCGCCCGGAGATCGAGTCGCCCATGATGACCGGCTTGCCCTTGGCGCCCTTGGCCGTGAGCGTCAGGCTCGGGCCGCCGGTGCCGGCCGTCTTGACGTACGTGTGCCCGGCCTTCACGCCGGCGAGGATGCCCTTGAGGTCCAGCGCCTTGGCGTACACGATCGTGGCGGGCCGGCCGACCGGAGCCTCGGTGCCGCCGGTCGGGGTGCCGGCGTGGTGGGTGTCGCTGCCGCCGACGGCCGCGATGTGGGCGCCGCTGTCCAGGGCGTGGTTCCAGTAGACGAGCGCGTCGCGGTTGAACGGGTTCTCCGACTCGGTGTCCGTCTTGAAGCCGAAGTCCTCGGGGCTGTTGAACAGCTCGATCGCGTCGACCTTGGAGAAGTCGGTCTGCGTGTCGGTGTAGCCCCAGAAGCAGCCGCGGCACAGGGCGGCGACGGCCTCGGTGGTGGGCGGGAAGATCCGCGGGTGGTTGATGACGGTGACGCCGCCGCCGGAGTGGACAGTGTCGAAGATGGTGCTCGGCGGGCGGGCGTCGCGGAGCTTGGAGAGCGAGCCGTCCGCGGGGTTGTACCTGTCGATCTGCCCGGTGCGGTAGTCGGCGACCTTGAAGGAGCCCTGGTTGCCGGTGTGGCCCTCGTAGGTGATGACCTCGGCCGAGGGGATGACGAGCTTGCCCGGGTGGGCACCCTGGTAGCGGCCGATCTCGCCCCAGGCGCTGTCGGTCACGTAGTCCGACAGCGTGGTGAAGTCCAGGCCGGCCCGGAAGGGCGCGCCCTGGGAGGCGGGCGTGAAGGCGCCGAACGCGTCGTTCAGCGTGTCCGTGATGGTCGAGGCGCCGAGGTTGGAGTGCTCGTCGTGGACGTGGAAGTCGCCGGCGTACCAGCCGGCCGCCTTCTTGGCCGCCTTGGTGGAGTAGGCGGCCTTCGCGTAGGGGGTCGCGGCGTAGGCCGGGTCGTTGGACAGCTCGACCTCCACGCGCCAGCCGACGAGGTCGTCCCCGCCGTTGTCCGCGGAGCGCACGGCGGCGACGCCGAGCTCGGCGGCCCAGGTGCCGGCGGGGATCGGGCCGGGCTCGAAGCCGCGGGTGGTGCGGCCGGCGACGTACCCCTTCGGCTTGGCGTTGTACTGCGCCTCGGTGGAGAAGCCCTGCGGGGTGAGCGCGACCTCCGGGTGGGAGGAGCCGCCCCAGCCGCGGAAGTTGGAGGGGATGGCGAAGCCGAGGGAGCCGTCGGCGTTGGGCTGGTAGAGGCCCAGGTCCAGCGTGTTGTGCGACGTGTCGGTGTAGCAGTAGGTGACGTGCACCTGGGTGGTGCCGGCGGGCACGTCGAACGGCACCTCCACGTAGCGGCCGTGCTCGGCGGTGGAGAACGTGCCGGTGAGCACCTGCGTGGAGGTGACCCCGGTGGTGGCGGGCCCGTCGAGCTGGCTGGAGCACGACGCGGGCGGCGTGGTGGCGGCGGTGGCGGCCGTGGGGAGCAGCGCGCAGGTGAGGGTGAGGGCCGTGGCGGCGCCCAGGGTGCGAAGGGACATGGCCTCAGCCTAGCGGCGACGGGGCCCCCGGATCCCCGGTTCCCCGGCGGTGATCGCCGCGCTCGCACGGCGGCCGGGCGCTACGGTACGTTCTGGCCCGCCGGCCTTCGCCGCCCGACCCGTGATGCCCGACGCGCCGACCACCGAGCCCCCCGAGCCCGCGCCCCCGGCAGGTCCCGATCCCGCGCGGGGCCGCGCCGCCCGGCGCACCAACCGGGCGGAGATCCTTCTGGCTGTGCTCCTCGGCATCGCCGCGCTGCTGACGGCCCTGTCCTCCTACATCGCCGACCGCGACGACGGGCGACAGCTCACCTACCTCCAGGCCTCGGGGCGCACGCAGTCAGCGGCCAACGACGCCTATTCCGCCGGCGACCAGCAGAAGTCGCTGGACCAGACGATCTTCGTCGAGTTCGCCACCGCCTACGACGACGGCGAGACCAAGCTGGCCGGCTACCTCGCGACCCTGAGCCCGACGCTCCGCGCCGCGCTGAACGCGTGGACGAAGAACGACAAGGCCGAGACCCCGTTCGCCGGGGACCCGCCGATCTACCAGCCGCCCCAGTACGCGGAGGGCGACGCGCTGGGCGACAAGGCCGACCGGGAGTTCGCCCGCGCCGACCACTACGACAAGCGCGGCGACGAGTTCGTGCTGGCGACGGTGGTCTTCGCGGCCGCGCTGGGGCTGCTGGGCATCGCGTCGGTGGTGCGCCGCAACCGCCTCAAGGCCGGGATCGGCGCGTGCGGGACGGCGGCGCTCCTGGGCGGTATCGCGATCATGGCCGTCAACCTCTGATGGCCGACCTGCCCGTCACCGTGGACGAGCTGCCGCGTGGCGGCGAGCGCTCGCACCGCTTCGAGGTCCTGCTCGCCGTGCTGCTGGCGCTGGCCGCGCTGACCGCCGCCTTCGCGGCGTACCGGGCCGACATCAACCGCGGGGACGCGCTGCGCCAGTTCCAGGTCGCCAACTCGTCCACCGCCGACGCCAACGACCTGTTCGGCCAGGCCGACGCCTCGCAGTCGCTCGACGAGCAGATCTTCGTGCAGTACGCCAAGGCCGGCGTGGCGGGCAAGGAGGAGCTGGCCAAGGCGCTGCGCGAGGACCTCAGCCCGGACCTGCGCCGGGCCATCGACGCGTGGGAGAACGGGCAGGAGGACACCCCCTCCCCGTTCGCCGGGGACCGGCCGGCGTATGTCCAGCCGCTGTACGCGCAGGGCCGGCAGGCCGCGGCCGCCGCCCAGCGGCAGTTCGACGCGGCCAACGACCTGCGGCGCAACGCCGACGACTACACCCTGGTCACGGTGTTCCTCGCCTCCGCCCTCTTCCTCTACGGCATCGCCGCCGTGACCGGCAACCGCCGCGTGCGCTACGGCATGACGGGCTTGGGCTTCGTCATCTTCACGGGCGCGTCGCTGGCCACCTTGGGCCTGGCCCTCTGACGGGGCCGGGGCGGCAGCAGCGCCCGCAGCTCCTCGTAGGCCCGGTCGATCTCCTCGGCCAGGAACCACACGTCGGGCACCTCCTCGCGGTCCCCGACGATGCCGAAGTCGATGCGGTCCATGTAGCTGATGATCGTGAGGTTGAGGCCGATGCCGTCGGTGATCGCCGACAGCGGGTAGTTGGCCTCCAGCTGCGCCCCCATGCAGTAGAGCGGCACCGGTGAGCCGGGCACGTTGGAGATCACGAGGTTCATCGGCGGGTTGACCGCGCCGGTGGACGCCATCGCGAAGAGCGCGCGGGCGGCGCCGGCCATCATCACCGGCGGGATCACCTCGTAGGCCTCCTGCATCAGCATCCGCGGCGTCTGCGCATGGCGGCTCTTGGCCGACAGCATCTCCTCGTGCGCCAGCCGCACCCGCTCGGCGGGATCGTCGGTGTGGGTGGGGATCGCCGCCACCATCATCGAGACGCGGTTGCCGTAGGTGCCGAACTCCTCGGGGAGCCGCACGGAGACGGGGACCATGGCCAGCAGCGGGTCGGCGGGAATCTCGTCGTGGGTGATGAGCCACTGGCGCACGGCGCCGGCGGTCAGCGCGATCACCACGTCGTTGACGGTCACCCCCAGGTGGTTCTTGATCGCCTTGATCTCCGACAGCGACACGCTGGTCAGCGCCACCCGCCGGTGGCTGGAGATGCGGCGGTTGAGGCTCGTCTTCGGCGCGTTCGGGTGCGCGGTGGCCAGGTTCTCCTGGCCCGGCAGCAGGCCCGCCACGCGCCGGGACACGCCCGCGAGGGTGCCCACCCCGGGGAGGCTGCGCAGCGTCGGGACCAGATCGAGGTTGGGCAGCGTGCTGGGCAGGGTGCGCAGCCCGCTGACGGTGTGGCGCGGCACGCCGGCCAGGCCACGGACCAGCAGCTCTGCCCGCCCGGGCTCCGTCGCGGGGCGATGGTCGGGATCCGGCGGCGGGATCTCGCGGCCGGTCGGCTCCAGGTCCAGGAGGGTGACGAGGATCTCCGCGCCGGACAGGCCGTCCAGCGCGGCGTGGTGCACCTTGGTGAGCACCCCGACCTTGCCGTCCTGCAGCCCCTGGATGAGGTAGATCTCCCACAGCGGGTGGTCGCGGTCCAGCGCGCGCTCGAAGATGCGGGCGGCCTGGTCGGCGAGCTGGCGGATGTCGCCGGGGGCCGGCAGCGCGAGCTCCCGCACGTGGTAGTCCAGGTCGACCTCACCGTCCAGCCAGTACGGGTGGTCCAGCCCGAACGGGACCTGCACGAGCTTCCAGCGGAACGGCTCGAGCAGATGGATCCGCTCGGCCAGCGTGCGCTTGAGGTCATCCAGCGTCACGACGCCCCCGGGGGCGGTGGACGGGTCGTAGATCGCGATGCTCCCGACGTGCCCGTGGTTGCGGTCGTCCTCGATGGCGAGGAACTGGGCGTCGAGGCTGGTCAGCTGTCTCATGGTCCCCCTGTCAGCGCAGGAAACGGTCGATCGCGTCGTGGACGACGGTGGGGCGCTCGAACTGCGGGACGTGGCCGCAGTCGAGCTCCAGGTGGCGGGCCGCCGGCAGCGCCTCGCGGACGTGCCGGGCAAAGGAGATCGGCACCAGGTGGTCGTGGTGGCCCCACACGAACAGGCTCGGCGCCTGCAGGGAGGGCAGGCGGGTCCAGAAGCCGTCCGGCCCGTGAGGCTCGTCCAGGTAGATGCTGCGGGCCGCCGCGTAGAAGGCGGCGCGGCCACGCGGCTCCAGGTAGGAGCGCAGGAACTCGTCGACGCCGGCGGCCGTCCAGCCCTCCTCGGCGCCCGGCACGACGCGGCGCACGATCGGCTCGACCATCGCCCGCGGGGCGAGCTGCACCATCCCCAGCTCGGGGCGCACCATCCGCAGCAGCGGCGCGAACGGCCGGCCGCGCAGCCACGCCAGCGCCGGGGCCAGGAGCACGAGGCGGTCGACCCGGTCGGGGTGCTGCAGGCCGGTCTCCAGGGCGACGCGGCCGCCCATGCTGTTGCCGATCAGCGAGGCGCTCGGCAGCTCCAGCGCGTCGAGCAGCGCGACGACGCTGCGGGCGAAGAAGGGCGCGTCGTAGCCGGCGGCGAAGGGCTTGTCGGAGTCGCCGAAGCCGGGCAGGTCCAGGGCGATGACGCGGTGGCGGCCCGCGAGCGCGCCGACCGTCGGCAGGAACGAGGCCTTGGTGGCGCCGAGGCCATGCACGAGCAGCACGGGCGGGCCGGAGCCCGCCTGCATGGTGGAGATGAGGCCCACGTCGGTGGGGACCTGCACGAAGCGCAGAGCCTCGTCGCCGCCCCGGGGCGCGGTCGCGGCGAGGAAGCCGACGCCGAGGTGCAGGTCGTGGCGGATGACCAGGCGCCCCTCGCGGAACGCCTCCATCCCGCCGGCGATGTCCTGGGCCAGCGACAGCCACGTCTGCCCGGTGGCCTCGATGGTGGCGTCGGGGCGCTGCCCCTCGTCGGCCGGCTCCAGGATCGCCCGGTCGTCCCCCAGCAGCACGTCCCACGACCCGATGCCCATGCCGGTGAGCCGGACGCGGGCGTGGCCCGAGCCGATCGGGAAGACCGCGGGGTCGAACCGGTCCGCCAGCGCCTGCAGCGACGCGGGGGCGAACGCGTCCTGGGTGGACGCGAGATCGTCGAGCGGTGTGGGACTGAGCGTGCTCATGGGGGTGATACGTGGCAGGCCCCTCCCCGGCTCCCGCGGGACCTCCGCCGTACCTCCAGAGCATCGCCGCACGCCAGGACGGAGGCATCCGTAGCAAGTACCCGCCCGGCTCCGGGGCCCTCCGGCGAGCGCCCCGGCGCCCGGAAGGCGGGAATCCCGACCATCTAAGCTCCCGGGATGCCCTGGACCGCAGCAGACATCCCTGATCTCACCGGCCGTGTCGCCCTGGTGACCGGCGCCAACAGCGGGATCGGCTACGTGACCGCCCGCGAGCTGGCCCGGGCCGGCGCCCACGTGCACCTGGGCTGCCGCTCGGCCGAGCGCGCGGCCGACGCGATCGACACGATCCGCGCCGACGTGCCCCACGCCAGCGTCGCCTTCCTGCCCCTGGACCTCGCC
>CAZXNX010000101.1:0-7992 GCA_964642225.1 uncultured Solirubrobacteraceae bacterium
CTCATCCTCGGCGCGCTCAGTGGGGAGGAGCTCGCCGAGGCCGTCGCCGCCCGGGCCGACGTGGTGGCGTGGCGCGAGGACTTCGTGCGCGCGCTGGCCGCCACCGGGGCGCCACTCGGCGTCCACGTCAAGCTCGACACCGGGATGGGGCGCCTGGGCACGCGCGACCCGGACGAGGGACTGCGCGTGGCCCGCGCGGTCCTGGACGCGCCCGCGCTGCGGCTGGCCGGCGCCATGACCCACTTCGCCACCGCCGACGAGCGGGGCGACACCTTCTTCGGCGAGCAGCTCGGCCGCTTCCGCCCCTGGGCGCAGGAGGTCCGCGGCCTCGCGCCAGGGGTCCTCGTCCACGCCGCCAACAGCGCCGCCCTGCTGCGGGACCCGTCGGCCCGGTTCGACATGGTCCGCCCCGGCATCGCCGTGTACGGGATGGACCCCTTCGGTGAGGACCCGCGCCCCCACGGCCTGGAGCCGGCGCTGGAGCTGCGCTCGCGGGTGGCCGAGATCAAGGCGGCCGCGCCGGGGGAGAGCGCCGGGTACGGTCGGCGCTTCGTGGCCGAGCGTGACACCGAGATCGCCACCGTGCCGGTCGGGTACGGCGACGGGGTGCGGCGGGGCCTGTCCGGCGCCGGCGACGTGCTCGTGGGCGGCCGGCGCCGGCCCCTGGTCGGGACGGTCTCCATGGACAACATCACCCTCGACCTCGGCCCGGTCCACGACGTCTCCCGCGACGACGACGCGGTGCTGATCGGCGCCCAGGGCGACGAGCGCATCCTCGCCGAGGACCTGGCCCGGAGCCTCGACACCATCAACTACGAGGTCACCTGCGGCATCTCGGCCCGCGTGCCGCGCCGGTACCACCGCGATGGGGAGCCGGTGACGTGAGCGAGGCCCTGGACGCCGCCCGCGCGGCCCTGCGCGGCGAGCCCGCCTGGGTCGTCGGCGGCGCCGTGCGCGACCGGCTCCTGCACCGGCCGATCGTCGACGTGGACCTCGCCGTGGACGGGGACGTGCGTGCCGCCGCGCGGCACCTGGCCCTGCAGGTCGGCGGCCCCTCCTTCCCGGTCTCCGAGGCCTTCGACACGTGGCGGGTCATCGCCCCGGACCGCTCGTGGCACATCGACATCACCCCCCTGCGGGGCGGCACGATCGAGACCGACCTGGCCCTGCGCGACTTCACGGTCAACGCCATCGCCGAGCCGCTGGCCGGCGGGCCGCTCCTGGACCCCCACGGCGGGGTGGACGACATCGCCGCCGGGAGGCTGCGGATCGTCGGGGCCTCGGCGCTGGCCGACGACCCGCTGCGCGTGATGCGGCTGGCCCGCCAGGCGGTGCAGCTCGGCCTGGAGCCCGACGAGGAGGCCCTGGACGCCGCCCGCCGCAGCGCCCCGGCCCTCACCTCCGTGGCCCCCGAGCGGATCTTCACCGAGCTGTGCGGGGTGCTGGGCACGTCGCGGGCGGTGGCCGGACTGGAGCTGCTGGAGCGCACCGGCGCCGAGGCGGTGGTGCTGCCGGAGCTGGCCGCGCTGCGCGGCGTGGAGCAGAGCCGCTTCCACCACAAGGACGTGTACGGCCACACCCTCGAGGTGCTGCAGTCCACCATCGACCTGGAGACGGATCCCGGCGCCGCGCTGGGACAGGAGCACGTGCGGGTGCTGCGGGAGTTCCTCGACGAGCCGCTCGCCGACGACCTCACCCACGGGCAGGCGCTGCGCTTCGGCGCGCTCCTGCACGACATCGCCAAGCCGGTCACCGCCGACCGCACGGAGGACGGGTACATCAGCTTCTTCGACCACGACCGCCGCGGCGCGACGATGTCCCGCGAGATCCTCGAGCGGCTGCGCACCAGCGAGCGGCTGCGGGCCCACGTCGCCGCCCTGGCCCGCCACCACCTGCGCCTGGGGTTCCTCGTGCACGAGCGCGTCGACGGCGTTCTGCCCCGGCCCGCCGTCTACCGCTACATCACCACCTGCGCCCCGGTCGAGCTCGATGTCACGCTGCTGTCGGTCGCCGACCGGCTTGCCACCCGGGGCGACAACGCCGACGCGTCGATCGCCAAGCACCTGGACCTGGCACGGCAGCTGGTGGACGACATCCTCGCGTGGCGGGCCGCGGGTCCGGCCGAGCCGCCCGTGCGCGGCGACGAGCTGGCCGCGGCGCTCGGCATCGCGCCCGGGCCGGCCCTCGGCCCGCTGCTGGCCGCGATCGCCGAGGCGCAGTACGTGGGCGAGGTGACCGGCCGCGACGAGGCGGTTGCCCTGGCCCGCCGCCTGCTGGCCTCCGGCGACGTGCGGTAGCCCGCCGTGGGGACCGCGGTGCGCTGGGCGCTGCTGGCGGCCGTGGTGGCGGGCGCCGGCGTGCTCCTGCACCGCCTGTCGGTGCCGTCGGCGTACCTGTTCGCCGCGCTGCTCGTGGGGCTCGTCGTCGCGCTGCTGGCCCCCGGCCGGTTCGACGTCCCGGAGCCCGGCTTCCGGGCCGCCCAGGCAGTGGCCGGCGTCACGCTCGGCGCCTACGTGGAGTCCGACGCCATGGCCTCGCTGGCCGGCGCGTGGCTGCCGGTGCTCGTGGTCAGCGCCGGCACGCTGGCCGCCAGCCTCGGCGCGGGCATGGCCTTCTCCCGCATCACCGGGCTCGACGCGCCCACCGCCGCCCTGGGCCTCATCGCCGGCGGGGCCTCGGGCATCGTGGGGATGGCCCACGAGCTGGGCGCCGACGACCGGCTCGTGGCGTTCATGCAGTACCTGCGCGTGCTCGTCGTCGTCCTCTTCACGCCGCTGCTCATCGCCCTGGCCTTCGGCGACCACCACGCCGCGGCCGGGGCGGCGGCCGCCGCGCAGGGCCTGGGGACGCTCGGGGACGCGCGCGGCTGGCTCTTCACGGGGGCGCTGGCCGTGGTGGGGGCGGTCGCGGCCCGCCTGCTCCGGGTCCCCGCCGGGTCGCTGCTGGGGCCGATGGTCCTGGCCGCGCTCGTCACCCTCGCCGTACCCGGCGGCGACTTCGCGGTGCCGCCCCTGCTGCGGGAGGCCGGCTTCGCGGTGATCGGCCTGCAGGTGGGCCTGCGCTTCACCGTCGACGCGCTCCGGCAGATCGGCCGGCTCGCCCTGCCGGTGCTGGTGGCCATCGCCGCGCTGCTGGTGGTGTGCTTCGGGCTCGCGCTCGTCCTGGACGCCACGACGTCGGCATCCCTCCTCGACGCCTACCTGGCCACCACGCCGGGCGGCCTCTACGCGGTGCTGGCCGTCGCCTACTCCTCGGGCGCCGACATCACCTTCGTGGTCGGGGTGCAGACGCTGCGCGTGCTCGTGATGGTGCTGCTGGCCCCGGTGGTGGTGCGGTGGCTCGTCAGGGGGACGCGGGCGCCAGCATCCGGACGGTCTCCTCGCACGTGAGCACGGCGTCGCCCACGCAGGCGAAGTCGACGTTGTCGCTCACGTCCGTGGGCCAGTGGTAGTTGCTCGGGAGCTTGTACTGGTTGGTGGAGCCGAGCATCACCGACGGGTAGCCGGCCTTCAGCGCGATGAGGCCGTCCGTGGCGTTGCGAAAGCGCAGTCCCCGCTGCAGCGTCACCCCGGCCCGGTCGGCGGCCCGGGCCACGAGGTCCTTGAAGTCGTCGGGGTAGTCGCGCATGACGAGCATGCCCTCGCCCTCCAGCAGCGTCAGCGCGCCGGAGCCGACCGTGTCGATGCAGATCACGTGCGTGTCGGCCACCGGCAGGGAGGGGAAGTGGCGGGCGGCGAACCCCTGCATCCCCTCCATGAACGACTCCTCCGATCCGGTGGAGACCAGGAGGACGCGCAGGCCGCTCACGGGCTCGCGGCGCAGCGCCTGGGCGACGCCCAGCAGTGTCGCCACCCCGGTGAGGTTGTCGTTGGCGCCGGGCACGGTCGAGCGGGAGCCGATCTCGGCCATCGTCGCCGCCGTGCCGAGGGACAGGACGGCGCCGATGCGCCGCAGCCAGCGGCTGCCGGTCAGGCCGCCCAGCGCGGTCACCAGCGGGCCGCCGAAGACGGGGAACATCACCGGCGCGGTCGTGTCGGAGCGCTCCAGCGCCCCGGGGAAGTGCTCCGCGACCCAGGGGGCCACGCCGGGGTGGAAGATCAGCGACCAGTGGGCGGCGTCGTGGTGGGCCACCAGCACGACGGTCTTGCGCGCCGTCGGGTCGCCCGCCGTCGCGACGACGTTCCAGGTGGAGCGCTGGGGCAGGAACCGGCGGCGGAACCACAGCTTCCCGCCCGAGATGTCGTCGGCGATCCCCGCGGCCGCGAACCCGCCGACGAGGAGGCGCACGAGGCGGCTGCGGCTGAAGCCGGCCACACCGGCGATCGCGGCCAGGACGCCGAGCGGCCACCAGTAGGTGCCGTGGGCCCGCTCCTCCTCGACCCGCACGTCCCGGCAGCCCTCCAGGATGAGCCGGTCGGCGATCCACTCGGCCGCCTGGCGCTCGCCGTCGGAGGCCGAGGGACGGTCGATCGACTCCAGGTGGCGGACGGCCGCCTCGAGGTCCTCGAGGTCGACGCGGGGGGCGGTGGACGGTGGTTCAGCCACGGCCATCGACCCTATAGCCTTCGCCGCGCATGTCCACCGACCCGAACTGCCTGTTCTGCAAGATCGTCGCCGGCGACATCCCGTCCGTCCGCGTCGCACAGGACGAGCGCGCCGTCGCCTTCATGGACATCAGCCCCGCCTCGCGCGGCCACACCCTGGTGATCCCGAAGGCCCACAGCACGGACCTCCTGGAGATCGGGCCCGAGGACCTCGCCGCCTGCGCGAGCATGGCCCAGCGGATCGCCGCCCGGGCCAAGGACGTGCTCGGCGCCGACGGCGTCAACCTCCTCAACTCCTGCGGCGCCGACGCCTGGCAGACCGTCTTCCACTTCCACATCCACGTCATCCCGCGGTACGCCGGCGACCCGCTGCGCCTCCCCTGGATCCCCGCCGCGGGCGATCCGGACGAGATCGCCGCCGCCGGCGCCGCGCTCCGAGAGGCCTGACCCGACATGCCCGACGCACCCATGCGACTGCAGCAGGACGGCCCCCTGGCCATCCTCACCATCGACCACCCGCCGCTGAACCTGTTCGACGGGCCGATGATCGAGGCGCTCGAGGCGTCCGTCGCCGCCGTCGCCGAGCAGCGCCCGCGCGCGCTGCTCGTGCGGGCGCAGGGGCGCGTCGTGAGTGGCGGCGTCGACGTGGGCCAGGTGTTCGACGGCCTGAGCGCGCAGGACGGGGCGATCCTGTGGGAGCGCCTGCTGAAGATCAGCCGCGACGTCGAGGCCCTGCCGCTGCCCACCGTGTTCGCCGCCCATGCCCTGTGCCTCACCGCGGCGTTCGAGCTCAGCCTGGCCTGTGACCTGTTGCTGGCGGCCGCGTCGGCGAAGTTCGGCCTGGTGGAGAAGGTCGTGGCCCTGACGCCCGCCATGGGCGGCACCCAGCGGCTGGCCGAGCGCGCCGGCCCGGCGCGCGCCCGCGAGTTCGTGATGACCGGCGAGCTGTACACCGCCGCGACGCTGGAGCGGTGGAACGTCGTCAACCGCGTGCTCCCCGACGAGGGCTTCGACGAGGCGGCCCGGGACTTCGCGATGGTGCTGGCCAACGGCCCCACCCGCGCCCACGCCGCCACCAAGGCGATCGTGCGGGCCCAGCTCGACGGCGGGGTCTACGCGGCCGACGCGATCGTGCCCGAGCAGGCCGGCGGCCTGTTCGCCACCGAGGATCTGCAGAACGCCGTGCGCTCCTTCCTGGACGTCGGGCCGGGCAAGGCCACCTACGAGGGCCGCTGAGGCCCACGTGCCGGTCGCCGACCGCTCCCCCGACGTCTGGCTGCGCTGGCAGGAGCACGGCGCCCCCGACGGCGCGCCGGTGCTCCTCGTCATGGGGCTCGGCGGCAGCTCGCGGGCGTGGTGGCGGCTGCTGCCGCACCTGGAGCCCCAGGGGCGGCTGATCGCCTTCGACAACCGGGGCACGGGGGAGTCCAGCCGGGTCAGCGGCTTCCTGAGCATGAAGGACCTGGTCGCCGACACCGTCGCCGTGATGGACGACGCAGGCCTGGAGTCCGCCCACGTGATCGGCGTCTCCATGGGCGGCATGATCGCCCAGAACCTGGCGCTGGACCACCGCGACCGCGTGCGCTCGCTGTGCCTGGGCTGCACCACCCCCGTGGGCCGCTCCGGCGCGCCGCCGTGGCGCCTGCTTCTGGCCAGCGCGCTGCGTCCCGCCCTCGGCCCGCAGCGCACCTTCGAGGTCGTGGCGCCCGCGCTCTACAGCGCCGCCACCCGCGAGCACGCCGCCGACCGCATCGCCCAGGACCTGCGCGTGCGCGCCGCGGAGAACACGCCGGGCGCCACGATCATCGCCCAGATGGCCGCGGTCTCCGGCCACGACACCCGCAAGCGGCTCGGCGAGCTCGCCGGCCTGCCCGTCACCGTCGTGCACGGCGAGGAGGACGCTCTCGTGCCGATCTCCCGCGGCGAGGCGCTCGCGAGCGGGATCCCGGGCGCCACGCTCGTGCGCATCCCGGGGGCCGGCCACCAGCTGGCCACCGACGCCGAGGACGCCACCGCCGCCGCGGTCACCGGCCACCTGGACCGCGCCGCCGCCGTCACCGCCTGAGGCTAGGTCCCGAAGCGGCGCATCGAGCGCACGGCCCACGCGCCGAGCAGCAGCAGCATCGCGCCCACGGCGAGCAGCGCGGGCCACGTGTCGGCCCAGTTGACCTCCCCGACGAAGCCCTGGCGCACGCCCTCCAGCACGTAGGTCACCGGGTTGACGTGCGCGATCGCCCGCAGCCACGGGGTCAGCAGCGCGAACGGCGCGTAGGCGGTGGTGAAGAGGACGGCGATGAACCCGAGGATCTGGATGAGCGGCGCCGCCTGCTGCGTGCGGAAGCGCAGCGCGACCACCGAGCCCCAGCACGCGATCGCCGCGGCCAGGCCCATCACCAGCAGGATGGTCAGCAGGATGCCCAGGACGGAGGGGATGTGGACGCCCAGGACGAGCGCGACGGCCACGAGGAAGGTGCCCGGCATCAGCGAGCGGAACGCGGCGGAGGTGAC
The DNA here is from genome assembly GCA_964642225.1 of uncultured Solirubrobacteraceae bacterium. GTDB lineage: Bacteria > Actinomycetota > Thermoleophilia > Solirubrobacterales > Solirubrobacteraceae > JBBQCW01. The sequence continues at coordinate 7,053 of CAZXNX010000101.1, forward strand.
GAGGCCGGCGAGCACCACGCCGCGCGACTGCGGCGCCAGGAGCAGGCGGTCGAACCAGCCGCGCTCGATGTCGCGGGCCATGTTCACCCCGGTGGCCGCGCCCGCGAAGGCCGCGCCCTGCAGGAGGCCCACCGGCACGATGTAGGTGCGGAAGTCCTCCGCGGTGAACCCGGGCAGGCGCGCCGCCTCGCCGAACACGCTGGAGAGGCCGAGCATGAAGATCGTCGGGGCCAGGATGCCCGGCACGGCGGCGCCCGGGACCCGCAGCACCTCGTTGAAGGCCCGGGTCGTCAGCGCCCGCACCGTGAGCCACGCCTGCCTCATGCGTCCCGCAGCCTTCCCCGCAGGGCGACGACGCACAGGCCCCCGAACACGAGCACGAGCCCCAGCGCGGCGGCCACGCCCTCCAGCACCGGCCCCCACGAGATCGTGGAGATGATCGGGTCGCGCATCCCGTCGGAGATGTAGCTGAGCGGGTTGAAGCGGGCGATGCTGCGGGCCGGCTCCTCCAGCAGCGCACGCGGGAAGAACGCCGACGACACGAAGAGGATCACGAACACGAGGGGGAAGATCCCCTGGACGGTGGAGGCGTTCTTGGCCAGGAGGGCGAGCATGACGCCCATCGCCGCGAAGCCCGTGCCCGCGATCGACGCGATCACCAGCACCATCAGGAAGCCGACCACGCCGCCCTCGATCGAGGCGCCGAAGATGAGGCCCAGCAGCAGGAAGTAGAGGGCCTGGACGATCGCGATGACCGACGCGGCGCCGATGCGGCCGATGATCATCGAGACCCGGGGGATGGGCGCGGCGGCCAGCCGGTCGAAGAAGCCCATCTCGATCTCCAGCGCCACGGCGATCCCGGCGGACACCCCGCCCAGCAGCAGGGACTGCGTGATGCCGGCCGAGAGCTGGAAGTCCAGGAACCCGTTGACGTGGGGGA
>CAZXNX010000102.1:0-7984 GCA_964642225.1 uncultured Solirubrobacteraceae bacterium
TGACGGCCTTGTCGATCAGCTCCTGCACCTTGGACTCGCCGACCACCACGAGGGCGGCTTGGCCGTCGTCGAGGAACTCGCCGATCTCCTTCATCTCGCCGCGCGACATGCCCTTCCACAGGTGGGCGCCCACCCCGCCGACACCGGCGCCGACGATCGCCGTGGCGATGATGGAGGGCGGGAAGATGATGCCGATGAGCGCGCCTGCGGCGGCCCCGGCCCAGGCCCCGTGCTGGGTGGGCTTCTCACGCTTGTGGACGTGGACCTTGCCCTCGTCGTCCTTGCGGATCAGCGCGGCGTCGTAGGTGCCGACGGCGCCGACGGCGTGCAGCTCCTTGAGGGCCTCGTAGTCGGCCTCGGCATCGGCGAGGTCGCTGTAGGCGGCGAGATAGAGGAAGACGGGACGGTCGGCCATGGGGGCTCCTGACGTGAGGGGGATGCGTCTGCGGTGAGCTTCGCAGACGCGTCCCCGCCCGACGTCAAGGGTCAGCCGTGGAGGCGGACCGGGAGAACCCGCAGCTGGTTGGCGAAGCCGGAGAGCACGTGCTCGGGCTCGCCGTCGAGCGTCATGTCGGGGAAGCGCTTGAGCGTCTCCTCCAGCAGGATCTTCAGCTCCAGGCGGGCCAGCGCGGTGCCGAGGCAGAAGTGGCGGCCGCCGGCCCCGAACGCCTGATGCTCGGGGTTGCGGGTCACGTCGAACTCGTCCGGGTTCTCGTAGCGCGTCTCGTCACGGTTGGATGAGACGTACCACATGACCACCTTGTCGCCCTTGGCGATCGGGCACCCATTGAGCTCGGTGTCCTTGGTCGCCGTGCGCCGGAAATGGGCGAAGGCGGGGAACATCCGCAGCGACTCCTCCACCGCGCTGGGGATCAGCGACGGGTCGTCGAGCAGCAGCTGGCGCTGGTCCGGGTGGTCCAGCAGGGCCCGCATCGCGCTGCAGTAGGTGGCCTTGGTGCTGTCGTTGCCGGCCATCATGAGGAGGAAGAACCCCATGACGATCTCGTGCTCCTCGAGCTTCTCGCCGTCGATCTCGGCGTGGACGAGCACGGAGGTCAGGTCATCGGTCGGGTTCTCGCGGCGCTCGGCGATGAGCGCGGAGCAGCGGGCGAACACCTCGGGGATGTCGCGCTGCATCACCGTCTCCATGCCCTCCGGGTTCACCTTCTCGTCGTTGGCCGCGATGATCATGTAGAGCAGGCGGGCCCAGCGGACGTCGTCGGCCGGGTCCAGGCCCATGAAGCGCCCGATCACCGAGGAGACGACCGGCTGGGCCACGTCGTCGACCAGGTCGCACGTCTCACGGCCCTCCAGCCCGTCCAGGACGCGGCAGACGATCCCGCGGATCTCGTCCTCGTGCTCGGCGATCCGCTTGGGGGTGAAGCCCCGCTGGAAGAGCGCCTTGAGGCGATCGTGCTTGGGCGGGTCCTGCGCGATGAACATCGACTGCATGAGGGGCAGCGGGAGCCCGGCCTCGGTGGTGGCCAGGATGCCGCCGACCTCGGAGGAGTAGGTCTTCCAGTCGCGGCTGACCTCGAAGACGCCGTCGGCGGTGGTCACCGACCAGTAGCCGGCCTCCTCGGGGAACAGCTCGAAGCGCGGCGACCAGTGGACAGGGCACTCCGAGCGCAGGCGGCGGAACAGCTCGTGGGGCGGGCCGTCCTGCCAGAGCTCGTCGGAGAAGACGAGTGTCTCATCGAGGGGGACGGCGTCGGCGTCAGTGGACATCGGGTCTCCGGAACTGGGCTTGACAGGGTGTCAGGCAGGAGGGTAGCGGGCGCGGCGAACCGGGGGCAAGTCGCCCCGGCCGTCGCCCCTCGATGTCGTGCGGCGTCAGCCCGCGCAGGCGACGCCCTCGCGCGTGGCCCCGGTGTCCAGGCACGGCAGGATCGTCGGCGGCTTCCAGCCCGTGCCGTTCTCCAGCCCCGAGATGCCCTTGGCGCTCAGGCCGTACAGCCGCATGCTGAACTTGAACCCGCCGGCGGGCGCGGGCAGCCAGTTCTGCTGCTGCGTCGCGCTGGTCGGCGCGGTCTGCTGGACGTAGATGTCCAGCGACTTGTCGGCGTTGAAGTGGAGCTTGGAGCGGTCGTTGATGATGTAGCGGTTGATCGGGTTGGGGACGAGGAACCCGTCGGTGTCGTACAGGGTCAGCGACCAGAAGAACTGGACCGGGATCGGGAAGGCGCTGGCCGGGAAGTGCACGACGAACCGCTTCTCGCCGGTGAGCGCCCCAAGGTCGCGGTCGCGCAGCGCGGCCGGGTACACGGCCAGCTCGGGGACCGGGGCGCCGAGCCCCGCCTTGTCGACGCCGGCGCGGAACGCGTAGTCCGTGCCGTAGCGGCCGGTGCGCAGGACGAGCCAGCCGTTGTTCTTGGGCGACTCGTTGATGTAGCGCGTGGTGAGCTCGCGCTGCACGGTGTCCGGCCCCTTGCTGACCGCGTCGCGCAACCCCTGCAGCTGGGCGTCGGACAGGCCCGAGGCGGTCGTCTTGCGCCCCGGCCCGATGTGCAGCGCGGCGATCTTGGCCAGGAAGGGCGTGTCGGCCGCGGGGGCCTTGAACTGCGTCATCGCCGTGCCGAGCGCGTCGAAGAAGGTGGCCGGATCCTCGCCCGCGCCGGTGCCGGGGACATGCGCGAGGTTGATCGTGCTGTCGGGGCGCTTGGGCTTGGGCGGGGTGTAGCCGTACGGCTTCTTGCGGTTCCACTTGTTGAGCGGCGTGAGGTGGAAGGTGCGCATCGCCTTCTGCGTGGCCTTCAGGTCGCTCGGGCCGTTGATCTCCGTCCGCCCGATGATCCAGACCCGCGTGTAGGGCGAGCGGATGCGGCGCAGGCCCTTGGGGACCTTGCCCTTGAAGCCGGGCCCGGTGACGAGGTAGTCGCCGTCGGGGTGGGCGGTGCGCGTCGGCCCGATGTTGGCGAAGTTCTCCGTCCACGGGGTGAGCAACTCGAGGGTGTGGAAGCGGCCCTTCGCCGGCGCGCTGTGGACGACGACCGGCTCCTTGCGCAGGTCGAGCCAGGCCATCGAGTAGAGCGTGTCGTTGTTGGGCAGCACCACCACGCGGTCGTTGGCGTCGGCGAGCTTGGCGAAGTGGCTGAACTGGTTGACCGGGCCGCCGCCGCGGCCGTTCTGCACGTTCACGCTCGTGCTGCTCTCGTAGGTGCGCTGCATGTCCAGCAGCGGGATCCCGTACTCGTAGGCCTGCGTCCCCAGGTCGAAGGCCTGGGTGTACTCGGCCTGCTGGGCCGGGTCGGCGGGGTCGTAGGCGGCGCTCGCCGCGGTGGCGGTGGTGGCCAGCAGGGCCCCCGCCAGCAGGGCGGTGGAGGCGAGACGGCGGACGGACAGGGGCACGGAGATCATGGGATCACCGTACCCGGAACGGCGCGGCCATGCGCCACGTCGGACGCCGTGTCACACGGAATGTCAGGCGGCGGGCGTGATGCCCTGCTTGAACCGGAACAGGTTGTGCGGGTCGTACTGCTTCTTGGCCGTGCGCAGCCGGGGAAGGTTGGCCCCGTAGTAGGCCGTCTGGTAGCCGGCCAGCGTCGGGTCCATGTAGTTGGAGTAGGCCGATGTCGACACGTACGGCTTGAGGTCGTTGTGGGCCGCCTTCAGCCAGGCGCTGCCGCTCCCGTTGACGTAGTACTGGATGCAGGCCAGCTCGCTGCGGTGCGCGAACGCCGTGGCGCTCGCCCCGACCGTGTTGATCGCGCCGCCGTAGCCGTCGAAAAGGAGGTCGCCGCCGCCGGGGCGCTCGACGGCCCGCACCGCGGCCTTGAGGCCGGCGGCGGAGAACTCCTTGGAGACGTAGGAGGACTTCGCGTTGAACGCCTCCGGCTGGTAGGCGCTGCACTGCGCGCCCGACTGCCCGAAGCAGCCGGCCCACCGCTTGACGAGGCCCAGGTAGTTCGACGTGCCGTAGGTGACCGAGGCGCCGGGCGCGTCGCGCAGGATCGGCTCCAGCGTGGCCCGCAGCTGGGCCTCGGTGCCGAAGAACTGGCCGAGCATCCGTGCCTGGGGCGGGCTGGTGGCGCCCAGCAGCGAGCAGATGGTCGTCAGGTCCGGGCTCAGGTGCGGGGCGTGTCGCAGCCAGGCCCCGAGCATCGCCTCGGCCTCCTCCCACCGCCACTCGGCGGTGAAGTAGGCGCAGCTCGGGCCGGGGTGCGTCTTCATCGTGAAGGTGGTGGCGATGCCGAAGTTGCCGCCGCCCCCTCCGCGGCAGGCCCAGTACAGCTCCTCGTTGCTGCTCGCGCTCGCGTTGCGGACCTTGCCGTCGGCGGTCACGACCTGGATCGCCTTGACGCTGTCGAGCGTCAGCCCGTACTTGCGCGCCGCCAGGCCCATCCCGCCGCCGAGGGCCAGGCCGGCGATCCCCACCGTCGGGCAGGAGCCGCCCGGGACGGTCAGGCCATGGCGGGCCAGCGTCGAGTAGACGGCCCACAGGTTGTTGCCGGCGCCGATCTGGGCGGTCCCGGAGCCAAGGCGGATGTTGTGCAGGCCGCGCACGTCGACGACCACGCCGCCCTTGACGCTGGAGTAGCCGGCGTAGCTGTGTCCGCCCGAGCGGGCGGTGATGGGCACGCCGTAGTAGGCCGCCCACTTCACCGTCGCGGAGACGTCGGCCACGCTGGCGGCTCGCACCACGGCGAGCGGCACGACGCCGGCGAACCGGGTGTTGAAGATGCGCCGCTCGGCGGCGAAGCCGGGGGTCGAGCGGGTGAAGACCCTGCCCTTGACGTGGCGGCGCAGCTCGGCGACGTTCGGCGTCCTGCGGGCGGCCGACCCCAGGTGGGTGGTGCGCGCGTCGGCGTTCGCCGTGGCGGCCGAGCCGGCGTCCTCCCCGCATCCCGCCAGGAGCGGGAGGGCGACGCCCGCGGCGGCGGCCTGACCGGCGTGGACGAGGAGCTGACGGCGGTCGAGCTGGCGCATATGGCGCGACCATACTGCGGCGCGGTGGGTGGGTGCGCGGGCTGCCGCCGATCCACCTTCGGTGCGGGTGCACTAGGCTGCCTGACGGACCGTGCTAGGCGGGGAGGTAGCGGTGCCCTGTCGCTCGCAATCCGCTCTAGCGAGGCCGAATCCCCGTCGGAGGGGCGCAGGCTCGTGAAGCCTGTGCGCCGCAGATGGTGCTGAGGGCCCGGGTCCCGCGCGGTGTCGGCTCGTGAATCAGGTCAGGTCCGGAAGGAAGCAGCCTTAAGCGAGTACCGGCAGGCGTTTGCGGGAGTCCCCGGGCCGGAGCCATCGGTGCGCGTACGACCCACGAGCCGGCCACAACGGCGGGTGCACGGTCCGTCTTCTTCTCACTCGCCCCCCAGCGTCACCGCTGCGGGGGCGCAGTGCTTGTACAGCCGCCACGAGCGGTTGGCGGACGCCAGCCGGTAGGCGGGCGGGGGCGGGGGGAGGACCTGGCGCAGGTCGCGGCGGTCGAGGACGTAGGCCTTGGCGATCGCCGGGGTTGCGGGCTGCAGGTAGGTGCCCAGGGCGGGGACCGGGCCGTCCTGCGCGCTGTGGATCGCGCTCGGCGGCTGGTTCAGCCACAGGGCCAGGAGGGGCACCGGCCGGTGGTTGGGCGCCGTGACGGTGTCGCACGGCTCCACGAAGTCGCCGGCGCGCACGAAGGCCCGCAGGTCGCCCTGGATGCGGTCCTGGACGGTCAGCGCCCGGTTCAGGTTCTCCAGCCGCTGGAGCTGGGCGGGGAGGAAGGGCAGTTGCACCGCGAGCACGAAGAGGCCCAGCCACATCCAGATCCGCCGCCGGCGGAACGGGTGGTCGGGCCCGAGGTTCAGCCACCCGAAGGCGCCGGCGCCGCAGAGGATCGCCCCGATGGCCGAGGGGAGCAGCAGGTAGCGCCCGAGGATGGGCAGTCCGGCGGTCGCCAGCACGCAGAAGGCGGCCAGGGCCAGCACCCCCGCGGCGACGGCCAGCCGCACGCGGTCGCGCAGCCACAGCCAGGAGAGCACCAGCCCGATCCCCGCGCCCAGCAGCACCGGCTCGCGCAGGATCTCCCCGATGCGCCGCGGCGCGGTGAGCGGGACCTCGCCGATGCCGGTGATGCGGCCGAGCGTCGCGGCGGTGTCGCGGGTGCCGGTGAGCGAGTGCAGGGGGTCGCCGGCCATCGCCCAGTCGCTCAGGAGCCAGAGCAGGGGAGCCAGCGCGGCGGCGCCGACGAGGACCGCCACCCGCCGCGGCGCGCGCTCGCCGGTCCACACGAGCCACAGGACGTAGGCGCCGCTGAGCAGCCACGCCTCCGGCCGCAGGAGGCCGGCCACGCCGAGCAGGGCGAGCACCGGCAGCCCGGCGCGGCGCCGGCGCGTCTCCACCAGCAGGGCGCCGAGGACGAGGACGACGTAGGGGATGTCGACGTAGGCGCGGGCGCCGAAGTCCAGCACCGGGCGGCGCGTGAGGATGATCAGGGCGGCCAGCGCCCCGGCCCAGGGGTTGAACCAGGCGGCGCCGAGCGCGTAGACGACGGCGCCGAGCAGGCCCAGGCTCACGAACGCCACCACGATCGTCACGTCGGTGGCCGAGACCCCGTGGACGAAGCCGTCGGCGGCGCTGCTGAGCGGGGAGAGGACGATCCCGCCGAGGGTCGCCAGGGGGTGCGGGGTGGGGGCCAGCGCGACCTCCAGGTCGGGGCTCTGGCCGTGGGCGATCTGGCGTCCCCACACCAGCGAGTAGAGCGTGTCGTAGTTGACCAGTCCGCGTCCGGCGATCAGCCAGGTGGCCAGCGCGCCGAACGCGGTGAGGGCCGATGCGCGCAGCCACCGCATGGCGCCACCGTATCCGTCCCGCCGACCGACCCGCCGCCACCCGTCCCTCTACACTCGATCGTTCGTGTCCACCGGCCCGTCGCTCTACCGCCGTCACCGCCCCCGCACGTTTGCCGACGTCGTCGGGCAAGAGCACGTGGTGCGCACGCTGCGCAACGCGATCGAGCAGGACAAGGTCCATCACGCGTACCTGTTCGTGGGCTCGCGCGGGACCGGCAAGACCTCGATGGCCAAGATCCTGGCGGCCTGCCTGAACTGCGAGAACGGCCCCACCGTCACGCCCTGCGGCGTCTGCCCGTCCTGTGTGGCGATCGCCAGCGCGACCTCGCTCGACGTCATCGAGATGGACGCCGCCTCCAACAACTCGGTGGACGACATCCGCGAGCTGCGCGACAGCGTCGGCTTCGCTCCCGTCTCCGGCCGCAGCAAGGTGTACATCCTCGACGAGGCGCACATGCTGTCCACCGCGGCGTGGAACGCGTTCCTCAAGACGCTCGAGGAGCCGCCGCCGGACACCATCTTCGTGCTGGCGACCACCGAGGCCGACAAGGTCCTGCCCACCGTGGTGGACCGATGCCACCGCTTCGACTTCGGCCGCCCGACCACCGAGCAGCTCGCCGGCGTGATCCAGCGCGTGGCCACCCAGGAGCAGATCGCCATCCCGCCGGAGGCCGTCGCGCTGCTGGCCCGCCACGCCACCGGCTCCTTCCGTGACGCCCTCGGCACCCTGGAGCAGCTCGTCACCTACTCCGGCGACACGATCGCCATGGAGGACGTGCTGGCCGTGCTGGGCGTGGCCAACGACGACGTCCTCTTCGGGATCGTCGACGCCATCGCCGCCTCCGACGCGCGCGCCGTCCTCGTCGCCGTCCACGACCTGGCCCAGTCCGGCCGTGACCTGGGGCTGTTCGCCCGGCACCTGGAGTCGCACGCCCGCGAGCTGATGATCACCCAGACCCTGGGTGGCGTGGCCCGGGAGATCGCGGTGACGCCCGACCGCGACGCCCGCCTGGCCGACCAGGCCCAGCGCATCGCCCCGGGCGACGTGGTGCGGCTGCTCGACCTCCTGGCCGTGATGCTGCGCACCACCAAGGACGGCGCCGACGCGCGCACCCAGCTGGAGCTGGCGCTCGTCAAGGCCGCCACGCCGCAGGTGGACCCGACCACGCGGGCGCTGCTGGCCCGCATCGAGCGCCTGGAGAACGGCGCGCCCCGGC
>CAZXNX010000103.1:0-4875 GCA_964642225.1 uncultured Solirubrobacteraceae bacterium
GGGACGGTCAGGTCCCACGGCGCCAGCGACTGGTTCAGGCGCGCCAGCAGGATCTGGTGGGCGCGCATGATCGAGGTGACCGCACCCATCGCCGGCGTCGCCTCCGGCCCCCAGTGCGCGTCCCACTGTCGGCGGGCTTCACGGATGGGGTCGAACGAGAGACGGGCGGACATGCGGGCGACAGTCTGGCGCACCCGACGGTCGGCGCCTCGCCCGCTCAGGCGGGGCGGCGGTCGCGCACGATGACCTGGGCGCCGCGCGCGGGGATCATCGTCACGTTGCGGTGCCGGGCCTTCTCGGGCGCCGGGTCGGCCGCGACGAGGTCGGTGCGCCGGGCGATCGCGTCGAGCACCACGCGCTGCTCGGCCAGGGCCAGCGACGCGCCGAGGCAGCGCCGGGTGCCGCCGCCGAAGGGCAGCCACGTGTAGGTGCCGGGCTTGACCCCGAGGAAGCGCTCGGGCCGGAAGGCGAAGGGCTCGGGGTAGACGTCCTCGCGGTGGTGCACGAGCAGGATGCTGATGAGCACCGCGGTGTCGGCGGGCAGGCGGTACTCGCCCATGTCCCACGGCTTCTTCACGCGGCGGCCGATGATGGGGATGACGGGCCGCGAGCGCATGCTCTCGTGGATGGTCGCCAGCACGTACTCCTGCGCGGCCGTCTCGTCGTCGCTGCGGACGGTCTCGCGCAGCCGGTCGTAGGCGTGCGGCGTGCGCAGGAGCCGCTCGAAGGTCCAGGAGAGCTGGTTGGCCGTCGTCTCGTGCCCGGCGAGGACCAGGGTGATGAGCTCGTCGCGCAGCTCCTGGTCGGTCATGCCGTTGCCCTCCTCGTCCCGCGCCTCCAGCAGCAGGGAGAGGATGTCGGTGCGCTCGTTCACGTGCGCGTCGGCCCGGCGGGCGGCGATGATCGCGTAGAGCGGGCGGTCGAGCTTGCCGAGCACCCACTTGACGATGCCCTTGGGCTCCTCGCTGCCGATGCTCAGCAGCTCCACGAGCTGGGCCTCGGGCCGGGTGGACATGGCCACGGCCTGGCGGATCGCGCGGCGCAGGTCGTCCTCCGGCGTCCCCTTGGCGGGCCGGCCCTCGACCCCGAAGATGCCGGACATGATCACGTCGAGCGTGACCGCCTGCATGCGGGGCGCCAGCGCGAACGGCTCGCCGATCGGCCAGGCGTCGATCTCGCGGTCGGCCGCCTCGGCGATCATCTCGGCGTAGCGCTCGATCGCCTCGCCGTGGAAGGAGGGGAGCAGCAGCTTGCGCTGGCGCATGTGGCGCGCGCCGACGGAGGTGAGGACGGAGTTGGGGCCGACGATGGGGCGCAGCGGCGACTCGCCGGTGAGGGAGGGCGCGTCGTCGGGATTGGCGGTGAAGAGCGACTTGACGTGGTCGGGGTGGCTGGTGACGACGATCGTCTCGTTCAGCTCGCCGACCGCGCTCTGGAAGCGGAAGATCTCGCCGAGCTCGCGCTTGGCCCGGAAGACGAACTCGGCCTGGCGGATGCTGAAGCGCAGCGTCTGCAGCGAACGGGGCAGCGACAGCGCGGCCGGCAGGTGATCGGGCCGGCCGTCGTCGGGCGCGGGGCCCGCCGGCGAGGAGGACAGCGCGGGGGCGATGGGCGGCGCCGCGGGCGGCGTGAGTGTCTGGGGCGGGGGGTTCATCGTCGGCTCCTCATGCACATGATGTTCCCCTATTGAATCAAAGTCAAACAACCGGGCGCCCGCGACCCCTCCCCACCCGCCGAAAGGCGCGTTGGAGGTCCATACGACCTCCAAGGTGACGCTCGGCGCCGGCGGGCGGGGGTTTGACGCAGAGGCGCTATTCATCGCGTCTTTGATATCTTTGCGTTTGTGCAAGCAAATGACATCACCGCACAGGTGGCCGAGGAGCTCGTCCGCCTCACCGGCCTCGTGAACAAGAGCGCCCGCGCCGAGGCCTTCCAGCTCGCCGCCGACCGCGATCTCTCGATCACGCAGATGCGCTCGATCTTCCACCTCGACGGCGCGACCCGGCCGCCGGCGCTCCACGAGCTTGCCGAGCTCATCGGCCTGTCGGTCGCCGCCACCGGGCGGGCCGTCGACGGCCTCGTGCGGGCCGGCCTCGTCACCAGGACGGAGGAGCCGGACGACCGCCGGGTCAAGCGCCTGGCCAACACGGCCGCCGGGCACGAGCTGCTCGAGCGCTTCACCGCCTCCAAGCGGGCCGGCGCGGCGCGCATCGTCGCGGCGCTCACCGACGACGAGCGCGAGCGCCTCTCGGCCACCCTGGGCCAGCTGCTGGAGCGCCTCGAGGAGGCGCTCTCACCCCCCACCTCCACTTCCGCCCCGACCGAAGGAGCGACGCGATGAGCGCCGCCAACGCCAACGCCGCCCCCTCCCCCTCGCCGGTGACCACCGGTCGCACGGGCATGGACCGCGCCCTCTGGCTCACCGCCTCCGTGGTGATCATCGGCACGTTCATGTCGATCCTCGACACGACGATCGTCAACGTCGCGATCAACACGCTGGCGAAGGACTTCAACACCTCGCTGTCGACGATCCAGTGGGTGTCGACCGGCTACATGCTGGCGCTCGCCACCGTGATCCCCCTCACCGGCTGGGCGGCCGACCGCTTCGGCACCAAGCGCCTGTACATCGTCTCGATCTCCCTCTTCCTCGTCGGCTCGGCGCTGTCGGGCATGGCGTGGTCGGCCGGCTCGCTCATCGGCTTCCGCGTCCTGCAGGGCCTGGGCGGCGGCATGATCATGCCCGCGGGCATGACGATCCTCACCCAGGCCGCCGGCCCCCAGCGGGTCGGCCGCGTGATGGGCATGGTCGGCGTGCCGATGCTGCTCGGGCCGATCCTCGGCCCGATCCTCGGCGGCTGGCTCGTCGACGACGTCTCGTGGCGCTGGATCTTCTACGTGAACATCCCCATCGGGATCGTCGCGCTGGTGATGGCGTTCCGGATCCTGCCCAAGGACGTCCCCCAGCGCCATCAGGTCCTCGACTGGCAGGGGCTCGCCCTGCTGTCCCCCGGCCTGGCCCTCGTCGTGTTCGGGCTCGGCGAGACGGCCACCGACGGCGGCTTCACGGCGCCCCAGACCTACGTGCCGATGATCGCGGGCGTGCTGCTCGTGCTCGCCTTCATCCGCCACGCGCTGCGCAGCGACCACCCGCTGATCGAGCTGCGCCTGTTCAAGAACCGCACGTTCTCGGCGGCCGCCATGACCACGTTCATGTTCGGCGCCGCGTTCTTCGGCTCCATGCTGCTGATCCCCCTCTACTACCAGGTGGTCCGCGGCCAGTCGGCGCTGCACGCCGGTCTGCTGCTGGCGCCCCAGGGGCTGGGCGCGATGATCGCGATGCCGCTCGCCGGACGGATGACCGACCGCACCGGTGCCGGGCGGATCGTGCTCGTCGGCCTCGGCCTCGTCCTCGTGGGCATGCTGAGCTTCACCCAGGTCTCGGCCGACAGCTCGTACCTGCTGCTCGGGTTCTCGCAGTTCACGCTCGGCCTGGGCATGGGCGCGACGATGATGCCGGCGATGTCGGCCGCCTACCAGACGCTCACGCACAACGAGGTGCCGCGGGCCACGTCGACGATCAACATCATCCAGCGCGTCGGCGGCGCGATCGGCGCCACCATGCTGTCGGTCGTCCTCTCCCACCAGCTCGCCTCCCACATCCCGGGCGCCACCGCGTCCAGCGGCCTGGCGGCGGCGCAGCGGATCGGGACGAGCGCGTCCCCCGCCGTGCGCGAGACGCTGGTGGGGCAGGTCGCGGCCTCGTTCGGCGCCACCTTCTGGTGGTCGGTCGGCCTCGTGCTGCTCGCCCTGATCCCGGCGCTGTTCCTCCCGCGGCGGCTGCCGCCCCCGCCCGTCGACATCCTCACCGGGGAGCCCGACGAGGAGCCGGTGGCCGTCGGCGCCGCCGTCTGACGTCGCCGCCCGCGCCCGAAACGCCGGACACACCGCATAGACTCAGGGCGTGGCCGGCAACACCCAGCGCACCCGCATGGCGATCGACATCCGGCGTGAGCAGCTGCTTGACGCGGGCGTGGGGCTCTTCGCCGCACGGCCCTACGAGGACGTGTCGATCGACGAGATCGCCGACGCCTGCGGGGTCTCCCGAGGGCTGCTCTACCACTACTTCAACGGCAAGCGCGACTTCTACATCTCGTCGATCGCCCACGCCGCCGAGCGCGTGCGCGAGGTGGAGCCCAGCTACGACCTGCCGCCCACCGAGCAGCTGCGGACCGGGCTCAGCCGGTACTTCCAGACGGTCGAGCAGCACCGCGACGCCTTCGCCGCCGTCCGCCGCGCGGCCGCCGCGGACGACGAGATCGCCGCCATCGTGCGCGAGCAGCGGCGCTCCTTCGCCGACCGCGTCCTGGCAGGGATCCCGGGCACCACCGGCGGCTCGCCGCTGGCCGCCCTCACCGCCCGCGCGTGGATCGCCTCGGTCGAGCAGGCCGCGCTGGCCTGGCTGGAGACCCCGGGCGTCCCCAGCGCATCGGTCGTGACGATCCTGGCCGACTCGCTCGTGGCCGGGCTGCTCGCCGCCGCGCGCATCGACCCGAGCATCGAGATCCCCGGCGCCGTCGCCGGCGCGCTGGAGCTCGGCGTGGTGGAGGCCGTGGCCGCCGCCGAGAGCGCCGGCCAGGCCGACGAGGCCTAACCCTCCGGCTGCTCGGCCGCCTCGCCGTCGCGCAGCAGCTTCCAGTCGACCACGTACCCGCCGAACGGGACGACCGCGCCCAGCACGATCAGCGCCGTCGTCTTGGTCGACCAGCCCTCGCTCTGGTAGAGCAGCGCGACGAACCCGACGTAGAGCAGGAACAGCGCGCCGTGGATCGGCCCGAGGATCTGCACGCCGACGGCGCCGTGGTCGGTGGCCTTCAG
>CAZXNX010000103.1:4975-7898 GCA_964642225.1 uncultured Solirubrobacteraceae bacterium
CGCACCGACCTGGGCCTGCCGCCCGAGGAGATGGTGGCCGCCAACTCCGACGCGTGGCTGGACTTCGTGGAGCACAACCGCACCGCCGCGCTGGCCTACGTCGGCGACGGGCCGATGGGGCAGCCGCGTGAGCTGCAGGCCCTCAACGAGCAGCTGCGCGAGGCGATGGTCGACCGCATCGCCACCAACCACTTCGGCGGCCCGGACGTGCCGCCGGCCACCCGCCTGGCCCTGCGGGCCTACACCGGCCTGTTCGCCGTGGCCTGCCACGACTGGCTCGTCACCGGCGAGATGACCCGCGACCAAGTCAGCGCGCTGCTCTCCAGCGCCCTGCTGGCGATCGTGCGCGACGTGATCCCCGCGCTGGAGGCCACCGCCGGCGACGCTTGACACCCTGTCAAGCCATGCCGTAGCTTGACGCTCCCGCCACCGTCCCGGAGCGTCATCCATGCCCGTCGCCGCACCCGATCTCGCGTCCCTCGACCTCAGCGACCTCTCCCTGTGGGAGTCCGGGCCCCCGCACGAGACGTTCGCCCGCCTGCGCCAGGAGCAGCCGGTGCACTGGAGCCCGCTGGACGGCTTCCCCCACGAGGCGGGCTTCTGGTCGGTCACGCGGTACGACGACATCGCGGCGGTCGGCCGGGACTTCGCCACCTTCTCCTCCGAGCGCGGCGGCATCCTCGCCGTCGAGCGCTTCATGGACGAGCAGCCCGAGGGCGCGCCCGAGGACCCCCTCTACTTCCAGCGCCTGATGCTGATCGCCCAGGACCCGCCCCGCCACGACCGGCTCAAGGCGCTCGTCCAGCGGGCCTTCACGCCCAAGACGGCGCTGGACCACACCGCGCGCATCCGGGAGATCATCTCCCTCGTCTACGACCGGGCGCTGGAGCGCAGCCCCGACGGGCGGGTCGACCTCGTCAAGGACGTCGGGGTCTACGTGCCCGCGATGGTGATCGGGGACATGCTCGGCGCGCCGCGCGAGGACGCCGACCGGCTGGTGGACTGGACCAACCGCACCACCGCCTTCGAGGACCCGCGGGTCGTCCCGGACATCGGGGACACGTGGGTTGCCCTGCAGGAGGTCTTCGCCTACGTCTACGAGCTGGTGGAGGACCGCCGGGCCCATCCGCGCGACGACCTCACCAGCGGCTTCCTCGCCGCCGAGGTCGACGGGGAGCGGCTCACCGTCGACGAGGTCTGCATGTTCTTCTTCCTCCTCATGGTCGCCGGCAACGACTCGACCCGCGCCACCTTCTGCTCCGGCGTCCTGAGCCTGCTGCAGGACCCCGAGCAGCTCGCACTCGTGCGCGACGGCGCGGTGAGCACCGAGCAGGCCGTCGAGGAGTTCCTGCGCTTCCACCCCGCCTTCGCCTACATGCGCCGCACCGCCACCCGCGACACCGAGATCGCCGGCCAGCCGATCGCCGAGGGCGACAAGGTCCTGCTCTGGTACGTCTCGGGCAACCGCGACACGTCGGTGTTCGACGGCGCGGACGTGTTCGACGTGCGCCGCACGCCCAACCCGCACCAGGCGTTCGGGGGCGGCGGGCGCCACTTCTGCCTGGGCGCCGGGCTGGCCCGGCTGGAGATGCAGCTGTGGCTGGCGGAGACGCTGCGCCGCTTCCCGGACATCCGCCTGGACGGCGAGCCCACGCGGCTCAGCTCCACCTTCCTGAACCAGTACGCGACGATCCCCGTCGTGCTGCGGTAGCGACCACGCACGGCCGCCAGGCCGTGACGGCTAGATGGAGCCGATGAGCTGGATGTGGTTCAGCTCGGCCACGCCGCCGAACGGACGCGTGAGGCCGAACTGGTTGAGGGTCGCCTCGGAGACGCCCTCCACGCCCGGCGTGTCGGACGCCTGGCCCTTGGTGTGCGGGTCGTTGGGGAACCCGCCGACCTCGACCGAGTGCTGCGGCGTGCGGTAGCCGGACAGGCCGATCAGGTGCAGGTGCAGGGCGTCGCCGAGCTTGTTGAGCTTGGCCGACAGCTCGGGCTCGTCGCCCACCGAGTAGTTGGTGCCCGGGGCCTGGAAGAAGCCGTAGCCGTCCGAGCCGCCGCTGGCCGCGTGGCCGGAGTAGTGGACGATCCCGGCCTGGGCGTCCTGGATCTTGCCGAGCTCCTTCTCCAGGGCGTCGCGGCGGTCACGCAGCGCCGACAGCTTGGCGTCCTTGGCGTTCTTGGCCCGGACCCACCGCAGCTGCTGGTTGACGACCTGCAGCTTGATCTGGGCCACGGCGTCGCGCTGGGCCGTCGCCGTGACCACGAGCTCACGCTGATGGTCGGTGAGCTTCGTCAGCCGGGCGGCCTGCTGGAGGACCTGCTCCTTGGCGGCCTTCAGCTCGGCCACGATGGCGGTGTTGTGGCGGCCGATCGTGCGGATCTGGTCGACCTGCTCGAGGAGGTCGTTGAAGCCCTTGGCGTTGACGACGACGTGGACGACGTCGGGCGGCGAGGCCTCGTAGACGGCCACGAGCTGCTCGGCCAGGATGCGCTGGTCGCGCTTGACGGCGGCGCGCAGGCGCACGAGGCGGGCGCGCGCGGTGCGCAGCCGCGACTGCAGCGAGTCCAGCTCGGCGGCCTTGCCGTCCAGGTCGGACTGGATGCCGTCGAGCTTGCTGCGCAGCTCGTCGATGCGGCCCTGGAAGCTGCTGATCTTCTCCTGGTCGGCCTGGGCCTGGGCGCGGATCGCGTCCTCCTTGGCCTTGCTGCTGTCGATCTTGCCGGACAGCGTGCCCGGGTCCTGGGCGGCGCCGGCCGACTGGCTCCCCACCGCGACGGCGAGCATCAGCACGGCGGCGAAGGCCGTCAGGCGCGAGAGAAGGTGACCGTGGGTGCGGAGTGCGGCGAGCATGTGAAGAGGAGGCGACGCGGCCGTCGTCGGAAGACCGGCCGTGCCAGCAGGCTAGCGAGCACCCCGTCT
>CAZXNX010000104.1:0-7889 GCA_964642225.1 uncultured Solirubrobacteraceae bacterium
GGGTGAGGTACGGCCCGATGCGCTCGGCCTCGGTGAGGAACGTGTCCTCGTCGCGCCCGGCCAGGACCCCCTCGAGCAGGCCCTGGTAGCGCACCCGCTTGGCCTCCGCCTCGTCGGCGCGCGCGTCGAGCGCCTCGGCGACCGCCTCGGCCGAGGCGTCGTCGGTGGCCTGGACCTTCACGAGCAGGTCGTCGCGCAGCGCGCTGGGGCGGGTGGGGGCGGCGGCGAACGCGGCCAGCTCGCGGCGGCCCGCGGGGGTGATGGTGAACACCCGCTTGTCGGGCAGCTTCGTCTGGCGCTCGGTGCGCCCGCGCACCAGCTTCTCGTCGGCCAGGCGCCCCAGCTCGCGGTAGAGCTGCTGGGGCGTCGCGGCCCAGAAGTTGGCCACCGAGACGTCGAAGCGCTTGGCCAGCTGGTATCCGCTGGCCTCGCCCTCCAGGAGCGCCGCCAGGACGGCGTGCCGCAGCGCCATGGCGCTAGCGGATGACCGCGGGGTCGACGAAGAAGTCGGGCAGGAACTCCGTCGTGCCCGGCGCGGTGCTGTACGGCTCCAGGTCGGTGATGCCCTCCTCGGCGAGCACGTCCTCGACGAGGTACGTGTTGCCGGTGCAGGTGGCGGGCGGCCGCTCGAGGATGATGCGCGCCGCGTCGGCGTAGATCTCGGGCGTGCGGGTGCGGCCCATCGCCTCCTCGCCTCCGAGCAGGTTCTCCACCGCCGCGGTGGCGATCGCCGTCATCGGCCACAGGCAGTTGGCTGCGATGGTGGGCTCGGTCTGGGCCACGCCCAGGGTGACGATGGACATTCCGTACTTGGAGATCGTGTACCCCGACGACGCCATCCACTGGGCGTCGAGGTTGAGCGGCGGCGACAGCGTGAGCACGTGGGCGTGATCGGACCGGCGCAGGTGCGGCAGGCAGGCGCTGGTGAGCACGAACGTGCCGCGGACGTTGATCGACTGCATCAGGTCGAACCGCTTGAGCGGCAGGTCGCCGATGGGGGAGAGGTTCAGCGCGCTGGCGTTGTTGATGCACAGGTCGATCCCCCCGAAGCGCTCCACGGTCCGGGCGACCGCCGCGGCCACGCCCTCCTCGTCGCGGATGTCGCCCACGATGGGCAGCACCTCGGCGCCGAGCGCGCGGAGCTCGTCCGCCGCCGTGTGGATGGTGCCCGGCAGGTTGGGCTGCGGGGTGTCGGTCTTGGCGATCAGCGTGATGTTGGCGCCGCGCTCGGCGAGCTGGCGGGCGATGGCCAGCCCGATGCCGCGGCTGCCGCCGGAGAAGACCGCGGTCCGGCCCTGAAGGGAGCTCATGCCCGCTCCTCCAGCTTGCGCTTCATGGCTTCGGCCACGGCGTGCATGCCGGACATCGGCCGGACCATGACCATGAAGTCGGTGATGAGGCCCTCGTCGTTGGTGACGAGGAAGTCCGCGCCGTCCAGCTCGCGGTCGCCGACCCGGGCGTGGAACACGAGCACGTGGTTGTCGCCCTCGGACACCTCCCGGGTGTAGCGGAAGTCCTCGAAGACCTCCCCGACGGCGCGCAGGAGCACCGCGGTGGCCTCGCGCCCCTCGTAGGGACGGTGGACGACCGGGCTGCGGAACACGACGTCGTCGGCGAGCAGCGCGATGGCCGCGTCCATGTCGTTGTTCTCGACCGCCGTGCGGAAGGCTTGGCTACTCATCAGTGCACCTACTCACTTTGTTGACTATGTCAAAGCGGAGACTACACAAGCCACGGGGGGAGGTACACCGTGAACTCCGTGCTGCGCTGGATGAGCACGCTGTGCGTGCGGGCCTGCTCGGCGTAGGGCACCACGCCGAGGCGATCGAGCAGCCCGAACCGGGCCGACCGCACCGCACCGACGGTCGGGCGCAGCCGCTCGTGCCAGACCGCGTAGCTGCCCAGGGCGCCGTCGCGGCGGTGGTAGAAGCCGGTGAGGGGATGGGTCAGCGCGATCAGGCCGTCCTCCAGGTCGGGCCACCCGTCGATCGACCGCACGGGCTCGCCGGTGTCGTGGAGGTCGATCGCCGCGGGGGCCCAGCGGCTGCGGGTGCGCATCCGGTAGTGGGCGTAGCGGCCGGCCGCCGCGTCCCAGTCGCAGTCGAAGGACACGCGGCCGGGATGCCACGGCAGGCGCCAGGCCAGCTGGGGGACCACCACCGTCCAGTGCCCGAGGGTCGTGCCGAAGAACCAGACGGCGCGCTCGCCCGTCGCGCGGTCGATGACGTACGTGCGGTAGTTGGTCTGGCCCATCCGGAAGCGCATCCGGGGGACGGCCAGGACGTGGAAGTCCTGATCCTCGAAGGGGACGGCCGACACCCAGACGCGGGGCCGGCCGTCCGGGCCCGGGTACTCGTCCAGGGCGAAGCGCTCGTCGACGTGGGGGCGGACGAGCCGCGGCTCGACGGCCCAGGTGACGATGGCGAAATGCCCGAGCCGGGCGACCACGTCGGAGGGCCCGGTCGCGGGGCGCGGAGGCGACGGCGCGGTCACGTCGCGCAGCGTACCCGCGCGGTCGTCGCCGTTTGCGGGAATCCCTGCACAGCACCGGAATCCAGGTGGCTTTAGGTAGCGTTTATGCGCCAACTTTCGTGCGCGCTGCACCCCTCCCTCATACGTGGCTCACGCCTCCGTGAAGCACGATGGTCCATACCAAATCAGCCACGTCTCAGGAGAGAGAATTGATGCCCAGCCTCAACCGCACCGCCGCCGTCCTCGCCATCAGCGCCACCGCCCTGAGCGCCGCTCCGGCCGCCGCCATGGCTTCCCCCGCCTCGACGGTCAAGGACTACGCCGCGTCACATCCGGCCGCTGCCAAGGCCGTCAAGGACTACGCCGCCAAGAACAACATCACCGTCGCCAAGGTCGAGAAGTACCTGGCCACGCACAAGGTCACGGTGGCGACGCTGAAGCAGTACGCCGCCAAGCACCCCGGCGCCGCCAAGGCGATCAAGCAGTACGCCGCCTCGCACCCCGGCGCGGCCAAGGCCGTCAAGCAGTACGTGGCGCGTCACAACTCCTAGTCCCGGCCCGCCATCGTCCGTCCCTCGACCCCGTGCCGCCCACGCGTCACGGGGTCGATCCGTATCCGGGTTGGCGCGCACATGCTCACCTTTTCTTTACCCGGGGCCGGATAGCGTCGGCACCATGATCAAGAAGATCCTTCTCTGGGGCGGCGCCGGCCTGGTCGGGCTGTTCCTCCTCATCCAGCTCGTGCCGTACGGCCGCGGGCACGACAACCCGCCCGTGACCAAGGAGGCCGCGCTGCCGCCGGCCGCCCAGAAGGTGATGACGACATCGTGCGGGGACTGCCACAGCAACCTCACCACGTGGCCGTGGTACTCCAACGTCGCGCCGGCCTCCTGGCTGGTGCAGAAGGACGTCGACGAAGGCCGCGAGAAGCTCAACTTCTCGGAGTGGGACAAGCCCCAGCCCGGGCTCGACGAGCTGACCGAGCAGATCAGCAGCGGTGAGATGCCGCCCACGAAGTTCACGCTGCTGCATCCCGACGCGAAGCTGACCTCCGCGGAGAAGGCCGCGCTGCTGGCGGGGCTCAAGACGGTCTACGCCACCGACCCGCCGCCCGCCGGCGGGGGCGAGGGCGGCGGCGACTCCGACTGACCCGGAGCGCCAGCGGCCGCCGCGGCGGCCGTTGGTACGTTGTCGCCCGTGACCGGACCTGTGCGCATCGGTGTGGTGGTGGTGGCGATCGCCGCGATCGTGGTGGCCTTCGTGCTGTTGCGGCCCGGCGACGACAAATCGTCATCGACCGCGTCGACCACCACGACGAGCACCGTGGTGGCCACCACGAGCACGCCGACCGGCACGGTCACCACCACCCGCACGACGGTCACCCGGCCGAAGGTCGACCGCGGCCCGCTGCTGACGGCCAAGAAGGTGACGAAGTTCAGCGTGGACAGCGGCGACACCGTCCGGTTCCGTGTCCGTTCGGACGTGCCCGAGGAGGTCCACGTGCACGGCTACGACATCCTGCGGGAGGTCCCGGCGGGTAAGACCGTCAACGTCGCCTTCAAGGCGCGCATCGAGGGCGGCTTCGAGATCGAGTTCGAGCGCTCGGCGACGCCGATCGGGCAGCTCTCGGTCCAGCCCTAGTGGCCATGCAGGGCGAGCTCGTCATCCTGCTGCGCGGCATCAACGTCGGCGCGCACAAGCGGATGAAGATGGCCGAGCTGCGGGAGCTGCTGGAGGACGCCGGCTTCACCGACGTCCGGACCCTGCTGCAGAGCGGCAACGTCGTCGCGCGGAGCACGCTCGGCGAGCGGGCGGCCACCACCGCGGTGGAGCGGGCGATCAAGGAGCGCCTCGGCTTCGACGTGGACGTCGTCGTGCGCACGGGCGAGGAACTCGAGGCGATCGTCGCCGCCGATCCCTTCGGCGAGGAGGCGACGGACCCCAAGCGGTACGTCGTGCTCTTCCTCACCCGCAGGGCCGACGACGGCGCGCTGCAGGCCATCCGCGAGAAGGACTTCTCCCCCGAGGAGTTCCGCGGGGAGGGCCGGGAGCTCTACGTGTGGTGCCCGGACGGGCTGCAGAAGAGCCCGCTGAACGTCGCGCTGGCCCACAAGCGTGTGGCGCCGGTGGTGACGGCCCGCAACTGGAGCACCGTGCTCAAGCTGCGGGACATGGTGCGCGCCGGCGGCTGAACCCGCGGCGGGCCCTCAGGGCCGGCAGGCCGCCTGTGCCGCCTCGCCCGTGGTCTGGACGTCCTGCAGCGACAGGTTGCCCAGGACGTCGGTGGCGCCCGTCGAGCTGCCGGCCGACAGCGCCTTGGCCGCCTTGGCGAAGCTCGTGCCCAGGTCGTCGACGTCCGCCGCGAAGGCCTGCAGGTCGGCGCGGCAGGGGCCGGCCGCCTCCCGGCTGAAGGCCCGCACCGTCGACGACATGCGGTGCAGTTGCCGCGTGGCGTCGTCGAGCTTGCCGCTGACGCACCGGCCCAGGGCGGCCGTCGACGTCGCGCTGGACGAGCACTTCGTCGTCGCGGCGCCGATGCCCGACAGGTCCTGCACGACCCGGTCGGCGGCCCGGTTGAGCTCCGCGTAGCGCGCGGGGCTCAGCGCGCCGCCGGCCGCCACGGTGGCCACGGTGGTGGTGGCGGTGGTGGCCGGCTTCTTGTCGTCCGAGCCACAGGCGGCGAGCGTCACGGCGAGGGCGGTGACGGCGGTCAGGGCCAGGATGCGCAGGGCGGTGGGCATCGGGCGACGATAGCCCACCTCCGAGAGTCTGCGGAGGTCTACGGGCCGGCCGAGCGGCCGGTCTGGGATACTCCGGTCCGTATGGATCCGTCCCGCAAGCGCACGATCCGTCTGGTGGTCGCCCTGTCCGCAGCGGTGATCCTGGCCAGCGCACTCGTCTACACGAGCTTCAGCGCCTCCAGCGAGGCCAAGACGCCCAGCCAGCTCGTCACCTCCGCCAAGGCGGGCGAGACGTACGAGCTCACCGGCAAGGTCGTCAACGGCTCGGTCCAGCACCAGGGGTCCACGCTGGTGTTCCGGGTCCGTGACCGCGACGGCACGACGTCGGTGCCCGTCCGCTACACCGGTGCGGTGCCCGATCCCTTCCGTGAGGGCCGCGAGGTCATCGTCAACGTGAGCAAGGGCGCCGGCAGCACCTTCATCGGCGAACGCGACTCGCTCGTCACGAAGTGCCCGTCGAAGTTCTCGGCGGACCAGCAGCAGACCTAGCCGTATGGCGACCCTCGGTCGTTCGCTCCTGATCCTCGCGCTGGCCGTGACGGTCTACGCCGTCTTTGCGGCGCTCTACGGCGGGCGCAACCGCAAGCCCGAGTGGGTGGTCTCCAGCCGCAACGCGATGTACGCGCTGTTCGGGCTGCTGACGGGCGCCTTCGTGATCCTCGAGGGCGCGTTCCTGGCGGACGACTTCAGCTTCGTCACCGTGGCCGGCCACTCGTCGCTGACCACCCCGACGCTCTACAAGGTGGCCGCCGCCTGGTCCTCCCAGGAGGGCTCGCTGCTCCTGTGGGCCTGGCTGCTGTCGGGCTTCAGCAGCCTGGCGCTCTTCCTCAACCGCCGCCGGCTGCAGGAGATCACGCCCTACGCCACGGCGGTGCTGGCCGCCTTCGGCACCTTCTTCCTCTCGCTGCTGGTGTTCAGCAACTCGCCGTTCGAGACGCTCGGGCTGGCCCCCGCCGACGGCACGGGGCTCAACCCGCTGCTGCGCCACCCGGCGATGATGATCCACCCCCCGATGCTCTACTCGGGGTACACGCTCTTCACCATCCCGTTCGCCTTCGCGGTCGGCGCGCTGATCGTGCGCAAGGTCGACGCGGAGTGGATCGCCGCCACCCGGCGCTTCACGCTCGCCGCCTGGTTCTTCCTCGGCATCGGCATCCTGCTCGGGGCCCGCTGGTCCTACGCCGAGCTGGGCTGGGGCGGCTACTGGGCCTGGGACCCGGTGGAGAACGCCTCGCTGATGCCCTGGCTGACCGGCACCGCCTTCCTGCACTCGATGATGATCCAGGAGAAGCGGGGGATGCTGAAGGTGTGGAACAGCTCGCTGGTGCTCGCCACCGGCACGCTGGCCATCGTCGGCACGTTCCTCGTGCGCTCGGGGATCCTCGACTCGATCCACGCCTTCGTCGACGCGGGCAACTACGTCGCCTACGCCTTCACCGCGCTGATCTGCGTGATGACGCTGGGCTCCGTCTACCTCGTCGTGTCGCGGCGCAACATCCTGCGCTCCGAGCACCGCCTCGACAGCCTGCTCTCGCGCGAGGCGATGTTCCTGCTCAACAACATCGTGCTCGTGGCGCTGTGCTTCGTCGTCTTCTGGGGCACGTTCTTCCCGCTCATCTCCGAGGCCATCACCGGGGACAAGTCGGCGGTCGGCCCGCCCTGGTTCTCGCGCTACGTCGTGCCGCTGTCGCTCGTGCTCGTGCTGCTGACCGGCATCGGGCCGGTGATCCCGTGGCGCCGCGCCTCGTGGGCCAACGCCCGGCGGATGTTCACCATCCCCGCCGCGGTCGGCGTCGTGACGCTCGTGGTCCTGCTCGTCTTCGGCGTCGGCGAGAAGCCCTGGGCGCTGGGCCTGTTCGCCCTCGCCGGGTTTGCGCTGGCCGTCGCCGTCCAGGAGTTCTGGCGCGGCACCCGCGCCCGGATGGCCATGAGCGGCCAGCGTGCCCCCGGCGCGCTGGTGACGATGGTGCGCCGCAACCGCCGGCGCTACGGCGGCTACATCATCCACATCGGCATCTCCGTGCTCTTCATCGGCGTGGCCGCTTCGTCGGCCTTCCAGCACGTCGAGGACGTGCGGCTGGACGTCGGCAAGACCACCCAGGTCGGCGGCTACACGTTCACCTACGTCAGGCCCACGTCGACGATCACCATCCGCGACGGCGGCGTGGAGCGCATCAACTTCGGCGCCCGTATGCGGGTGACCAAGGACGGCGAGTTCGTCGCCAACCTCGACCCGGCGCGCGGCTACTACCCGTCCAACGCCCCGTTCGCCTTCGGGCCGGTCGGCCGCTTCTTCGAGGGCGAGGCCACCAGCGAGGTGCGCATGGACGCCGGCCTCACGCGCGACGTGTGGGTCTCCATCGCGCCCGACGGCCAGTGGATCACCAAGGTCTCCGACGGGCTGGACCGCAAGCTGGCCAAGGCGCCGGTCGAGCAGCAGCTGCGCGCGGTCGGCGGCCTGGCCGCGTTCTACCGCGCCAACCCGCCCGC
Source organism: uncultured Solirubrobacteraceae bacterium (assembly GCA_964642225.1). Taxonomy (GTDB): domain Bacteria; phylum Actinomycetota; class Thermoleophilia; order Solirubrobacterales; family Solirubrobacteraceae; genus JBBQCW01. The sequence goes on from CAZXNX010000104.1 coordinate 7,704, forward strand.
GGCCACCTTCCGCATCCTCGTCTCCCCGCTGGTCATGTGGGTGTGGGTCGGCGGCCTTATCGTCATCGGCGGCGGGCTGGTGGCCATGTGGCCGGCCCCCGACTCCGCCCGGCGCCGCGCCCGCGCCGGCGCCGCCGCCCGCGTGGCGCAGGACCTCGGACGGGCGTAGCCATGGACGTCCTGGCC
>CAZXNX010000105.1:0-7882 GCA_964642225.1 uncultured Solirubrobacteraceae bacterium
GTCCAGCGACGAGGCCCGCTGGACCGTCGAGGCTCAGCGCGTGGACACCGGCGAGACGCTGCGCATGACGTGCTCGTGGTTCTTCGGGGCCAGCGGCTACTACCGCTACGACGACGGGCACATGCCGCAGTTCCGCGGGGCCGAGCGCTTCGCCGGACCGATCATCAGCCCGCAGCACTGGCCGCAGGACCTCGACTACACGGGCAAGCGCGTGGTCATCATCGGCAGCGGGGCGACGGCGGTGACGCTGCTGCCGGCGATGACCGACCGGGCCGCGCACGTGACGATGCTGCAGCGCTCGCCCACCTACATGGTCTCGGTGCCGGAGAAGGACCCGATCGCCAACACCCTGCGCCGGTTCCTTCCCGCCCAGCTCGCCTACGACATCACGCGCCGCAAGAACACGTGGCTGCAGCGCTCCACCTTCGTCGTCAGCCAGAAGTACCCGACCCTGGTGCGCCAGCTGGTGCGCTGGCTGACCAAGCGCCAGCTCCCGCAGGGGTATCCGGTGGACACCCACTTCAACCCGACCTACGGGCCGTGGGACCAGCGGCTGTGCGCGGTGCCCGACGGTGACCTGTTCAAGGCGATCAGCGACGGGAGCGCCTCGATCGTCACCGACCACATCGAGACGTTCACCGAGCACGGCATCACGCTGGTGTCCGGTGCCGAGCTGCCCGCGGACATCGTGGTGAGCGCCACCGGCCTCAGCCTGCTGGCGTTCGGGGGCATCGAGTTCACCGTCGACGGCGTCCCGGTGGACCTCCCGCACGCCCTCGCCTACAAGGGGATGATGCTCAGCGACGTCCCCAACTTCGCCTTCGCGATCGGCTACACCAACTCCTCGTGGACGCTGAAGGTCGACCTGGTCGGGGAGTTCCTGTGCCGGCTGATCGAGCACATGGACGAGCGGGGCCTCGATACGGCGGTGCCGGTCAACGACGACCCGACGATGGAGCGGCGGCCGCTGCTGGACTTCGGCGCCAATTACGTGAAGCGGGCGGCGAGCAAGCTTCCGCAGCAGGGGAGCAAGGGCCCGTGGAAGGTCACGATGCACTACGCGGCCGACAAGCGCACCTTGCGCGAGGGGGAGGTCGACGACGGCGTCATCCGGTTCTCACGGCGGGCGGGCCGGGGGCCCGGGACGCCGGCGGAGCGGGAGACGGCGCTGGTCGGGGGCTGACGGAACGCGGCCTCCCAGCGCGACCGGGGGGCCGCGGGGTGTCACATCGGTGTGCAGGGGTCGCGGGGGCGGCGCCTTGCGAAGATGGAGGGATGAGCCGAGCCCTGCTGGTCATCGACGTGCAGAACGACTACTTCCCGGGAGGGGCGCACCCGCTGCCGGGGGCGCCGCAGGCCGCGGAGGCCGCGGCACGCGTCCTGGCGGCGTTCCGGGTCGCGGGGGAGCCGGTCCTGCATCTGCAACACGTGTGGGATGCGCCCGACGCCACCTTCATGCGTCCCGGCACGGACGGCGTGGAGATCCACCCGCTGGCCCGGCCCGCCGGCGACGAGCCGGTGGTGCGCAAGGAGCTGCCGAACGGCTTCGTCGGGACCGACCTGCACGAGCGGTTGCGGGACGGCGGCGTCGACGAGCTCATCGTCCTGGGCATGATGAGCAACATGTGCGTCGACGGCACGGTCCGCGCCGCGGCGGATCTCGGCTTCGACGTCACCGTGGTGCACGACGCCTGCGCCGCCGCCGACCTGGCGTTCGGCGACGAGCAGGTCCCGGCCCACGCCGTGCACGCGGCGTTCATGGCCGCGCTCGCCGACGCCTACGCCACGGTGCTCCCCAGCGCCGAGCTCGTCTGACGGCGGCGCCGGCCCCTAGCGCAGCCCGGCCGGGGGCTCCGTGTCGTCGACGGGGTCCGGGCCGGTCAGCGGCTCCATCTCGTCGTCGCCCGGTCCGACGACGGTCTCGGACGGCGACAGCGACACCTCGGGCGGGAACTCCGCCTCCGCGTGGTCGGCCGCGCCGCCGAGCTGCGCGGCGAGCCGGCGCGTGGCGTCGATCAGGCGCTGACGCTCCTGCCACAGGCGCTCGATGTCCTCGTCGAGGCTGGCCGCCTTGGCCTGGGCGGCGGCCCACAGTTCCGCGGCCTCCCTCTCGGCCCGTTGCAGGCGGTCGTCGGCCTTGGCCCGGGACTGCCGCGTCGTCTCCTCCGCGGAGCGCTCGGCCTCGCGCAGGACGGCGGCGGTCTGCTCGCCGACGCGGTCCAGCGCGTGGCGGACCGCCTCGGTGGGGGAGCGGTTCTGCTCGAAGCGGGCGATGCAGCCCTGCACCTGGGCCACGTACCGGTCCACGGCGTGGGTGTTGTAGCCGCGCAGGGCGAGCGGGAACTCCACGTCGCGCAGCGCGGCCACGTCCTCATCCTCCTCGGCGGTGAGCCCGGTGAACTCGGCGGTGTCGCCCGCCATCAGCGGGGCGGCCTCGTGCTCGGTGGCGCCGGACGCGGGGATTGCAGCCTTGGGCTCGGGCGCGTCGGGTGGGACGGGGCGCAGATCGACCTCGGTGGGCTGCTGGGCGGCCACCTCGGTGGTGGGCGCATCCTCGCCGGGGGAGCGGTCGATGGGGGTGGGGGTGTCCTCGGACGGCTCGTGAGTCATGGGTCCATGGTTGCAGCCGGGCCACCCGGGAAGGAAATGGCCGCCACGGCGTCCTTGTGGACATGCGCCCACGTCACGCCGTACTCCCCGTCATCGCCACCGCCGCGATCGCCGCGGCCCTCCTGGCCGTTCCGGCGTTCGCCGCCACGCGGACCGTCGCCGTCAAGGGCTTCGCGTTCAAGCCTTCCGCCCTGACCGTCAAGGCCGGCTCCACCGTCGTCTGGCGAGTCGGCGGCGACGGCGTCCCCCACAACGTCACCGTGCGCAGCGGCCCGGTGCGGTTCCACTCCCGGACCGGTGCGGCGTTCACCTTCTCCAAGCGCCTGACCCGCAAGGGCACCTACCGGCTCGTCTGCACCCTCCACCCGGGGATGCACGAGACGATCAGCGTGCGCTGAGCGGGGCGCGCGGGATCAGAGGACGTCGTCGAGGAAGCTCGCGAGGCTCGGGGAGCCCTGGTTGCGGATCCCGGCCGTGCCGTCGGGATCGGTGACGGCGACGTAGGTCCAGCCCGTGGCATCGCCGTGGCTCACGCGCACCTGCCACGTCACGGCGTGTTCCTCGGCGACCTGCAGGGTCGGCGCGACGCCGGCGGGGATGTCGATCCGCAGCGGCAGCTCGACCGACTGCCCGGCCCCCACTGCGACGGCGCCGGCGAGCTGCCCCCGGGCGGCGGCCTTCGCCACGTCCTTGAAGGTGCCCTGCTTGATCGTGTTGGGCACGGTCCGCGTGACGCGCAGCTCCACCTCCACCTCGCGCGGGGCCTGCCCGCCGCCGGCGGCGATCGTCACCCGGCCGGTCACCGCACCGCCCATCGGGACGGTGTCCGCGTCCAGCGCGATCGCGATGCGCGGGTCCGCCGCGCCGTCCTGGCCGGCGCGCGGCTGCGGCCAGTACGCGTTGGCGGGGTCGGCGATCACGTCGACGACCAGCCCAGCGGACGACCCGGTGCCCTTGGTGCGGTGCAGCGTGGCGTCGTAGCGGTATTCGGCGTAGGACACGCACGACGGCGGCAGATCGGCGGGGATGTCCACCTGCAGCTCGTGGAGGCCGAGCGTGGGGGCGAACTCGGCGAGCTTGTAGACCCGCTTCTGCGTGTTGCCCGCGTAGCGCAGCTCGAGCAGCAGGTCGACGCGCTCGGCGGTGCCGTCGTCCTCGCCGCGGACGTCGACCTTCACCGTGGCCGGCCGCCCGGCGTGCACGAGCTGGTCGGAGCCCTGGTCGGCCATCCACACGGTGATCGGTGACCACACGCTGCGCAGGCCGCCCCTGATCCGGTCCGTCAGTCCCATCCACGCCCCCTCGATGTCGGACGCCCACCCTTCCCGCACGGAGCCGGTACGTCAAGGCCGTGCAGCGGCGCTGCGCCACCACCACCCAATCCCGCCCGCGGCCCCCGGAGGAGTGCCACACTCGATCGATGCGTTCCCTCCGCGTGGTGGGCTTGGTCGTCGTCGTTGTGCTGGCCGCCCCCGCCGTGGCGAGCGCGGCCTCGACGGAGTACGCCAGCCCGACCGGGACCGGCTCTCTCTGCACCGCCACGCAGGAGTGCACCCTGCGGACCGCCCTGACCCTCGCCGCCGCTCCGGGCGACACCGTGCGCCTGCGGACCGGCATCTACCCGATCGAGGCGAGCCTGATCACGGCCACCTCGGGGGTGCACGTCATCGGGGAGGGGCAGCGCCCGCTCGTGTCGTTCAGCAGCGGCGGGCTCGTGCTGCAGTCCTCGTCCTCGTCCGGTTCCACGTCGTCGATCACCAACGTCGAGGTCCGCACCGCCTCGGGCAACGCCATTCGCAACTCCGACGCGACGGGCACGATGGACCGGGTGATCGGCCGCAGCACGAGCGGGACCGGCTGCTTCGTGGGCAGCGCGGATGTCGGGGCGGGCGCGCAGTTCGGCACGATCAGCAACACCCTGTGCGTCTCCGGCGGCGGTCTCGGCTACGGCCTTGCGCTGCGAAGCGCGGTCACCGGTGCGTCCCCGACCGTGCAGAACGTCACCGCGATCGGGAGCGCGTACGGGCTGTATCTCAACGCCAACCCCGGGACGATGGCCGCCGAGGTGCACAACAGCATCGTGCGCGGGGGCACCACCGACGTCCAGCTCGAAGGGAGCTCCACCAACTTCGTCTCGCTCTTCCATTCGAACTACGCCACCACGTTCCCCGCCGCCCGGGTGGGCGACAGCGGCGGCCGTCAGACCGGCGCTCCCGCGTTCGTCAACCCGGCCGCCGGCGACTACCACCAGGACTTCTCCTCGGTGACCATCAACGGCGGGGAGCCGGGCGGTGGCGCGCTCGACCTGGACGGCAACTCCCGCACCCTCGGCGGCGCGACCGACATCGGGGCGTACGAGTTCGTCTCCCCGTCGGCGGCCACCCTGGCGGCCACCGCCGTCACCGATTCCGCGGCGGTCCTCAACGGGTCGGTCGACCCGCAGGGGCAGAGCGGCACCGCGAGATTCGAGTACGGCCCGACCACGGCGTACGGGACGTTGACGACCGTCGGCACGGTCGCCGGCAGCGGCGCCCGGGCGGTGAGCGCTCCGATTGGCGGCCTGTCACCGAACACCACCTACCACTACCGGCTGGTCTACGCCGTCGGCCCGGTCGTCTTCCAGGGCGCCGACCTGTCCTTCACGACCGCCGCACCCGGGGTTGGCGGCGGTGGAGGTGGCGGCCCCGGCCCCGGCCCCGGCCCGGTGGGGGACACCACACCTCCCGTTCTCAGCGCACTGGCCGTGTCCCCGAAACGGTTCGCGGTGGCCGCGGGGCTCACCGCCACGGCGGCCCGCGCCACGCCCAAGGGGGCGAAGGTGCGCTACTCGCTCAGCGAGGCGGCCCGGGTGTTCCTGAAGATCGAGCGCACCACGACCGGGCACCGCTCCGGCAAGCGGTGCGTGGCCGGCAAGGGCCGGCGCGGCGCCCGGCCGTGCACGCGATATGCGAGCGTCGCCACCCTCGTCCGCGCGTCCCGCGCCGGCGCCACGACGATCGCCCTCACCGGGCGCATCGGAACACGCCGCACGGCAAAGCGGCTGGCCACCGGCACCTACCGCCTGACCGCCACCGCGACCGATGGGGCCGGAAACCGCTCCGCGACGCCGCAGACGGCCTCGTTCACCGTCGCGAAGCGGTAGCTCAGCGCCAGGCCGGCTCGCTGGAGCCGAAGGGGACCGGGGGTGTGGCCCAGTCGTCGGGGCCGCCCTGCAGGAGGAACGGCGGGGCGGCGTAGGTGAGCAGCCCGGCGTGGCTCTCGGTGGTGCGCAGCCAGGGTGCGGTGTCCAGGGGCTCGTCGGGGGTCTCGTCGCCGGCCCCGGCCAGGAGCAGCCATCCGGCGGTCTGCGCCAGCGACAGCTCGGCGCGCCACGACCCGCCGCCGCGCGTCTGCTCGGTCAGCGCGCGCAGCACCGCGGCGGCCAGGAGCAGGCCGGTCCCGTGGTCCAGCGCCTGGGCGGGGAGCTCGCCGGGCTCGCCGTCCGTGCCCTCGGCCAGGGAGATGCCCGTGGCCGCCTGCACCACGCTGTCGAACCCGCGCCGCGACCACCAGCGGCCGGCCCAGCCCCAGGCGCTGAGGGAGGCCACGACGATCCCGGGCCGGCGGCGCACGAGGTCCTGCGGGGAGAGGCCGAAGCGGGCCAGTGCCCCGGCGCGGTAGCCCGCGACGACCACATCTGCGGTGTCGACGAGCTCGAGCACACGCTCCCGCTGTTCGGGGACGTCGAGGTCCAGCAGCGCCGAGCGCTTGCCGAAACCGGTGTCGAGGTGTGCGGCCGGGAGCTCGGGCAGGTGCGGGCTGTCGACCCGCAGCACGTCGGCACCGAGGAGCGCGAGGGTCCGGGTGGCGACGGGGCCGGCGATGACCCGCGTGAGGTCCAGGACGCGGATGCCGGCGGCCGGCAGCAGCGGGCCGTCGGGCAGGAGAGGACGTGCTTGCACGGGGGAGGAGCGGACGCGGGAGAGCGTGAGCAGTGGCAGTGAGGATGCGACCGCGCCGGGCACGCCGATCTTCCACTCCAGCTGCCCGCGGACCGCCGCGCCGACGCCGCCGGACGCCGCCAGCCGCGTCTCCACCGTCATGGCGGGGAGCGCGGCGATCGCCGCGGCGACGTCCTCGTCGCGGTCCACGCCCAGCGCCCGCAGGAGGCCGGCGCGATGGTGGGGATAATTGCCGTGGGTGCGAACCCAGCCGTCGGACGCGGCGAAGAAGCGCGACAGCGGGGCGAACCCGCGGCTGCTCTCCCCGTCGATGAGGAGGTTGCGCTCGCTCCGGCCCGCGACGGCGATCCGCCGGCTGTCGACGACCGCTCCCGGGCCATCCCAGGTGGCGCCGCGTGCGGCGGCGAGCTCGACCGCCGCGGCGCCGGCGGCGGCGGCGGATGCCTGGAGGAGCGCCGTGGTGGCCAGGCGGCCCGGCAGGACGACACCGGGACCCTCCAGCGTCACGCCGTCCAGGGCCTCGGCCGGACCGCTGAGGTTCCGCCACGCATGGGCGAGCAGTGACTGGGCGGTGGAGACGGGCATCGACCGCACCCTAGATGATTGATTCCACGATCTCGCGGCGTGGAGCACGCACTGGACGGCGCCAGACGCCGCCCGACGTCTCACCGATGCAACCAGCATCGGCTACGACATCGTGCGCCGCCTGGCATCCGCCCATCACGCACTCCACATCCACGATCCCCGTGGAATCAACCATCTCGTGGTGGGCGGGCGCCCCCGGAAGGGCACTTCGCCGCAAGGGCGCTGCTAGCTGAGCTGGGTGACGACGATCGACGCGTTGACGTTGTTCTGCGTGCCGCCCGCGAGCGTCTGGAGCGTCACCGCCGCGGCGGACGAGTGGTTGCGCAGCGTCAGGACGTCGCCGGCGCTCAGCGTGAGGATGCCCTGGCCCGCGTTCTGCTGGGTCCCGGCGCCGGAGCCGGAGATGAGCGGGGTCGACGCGCCGTTGACGAAGACGGCGAACTGGCTGGGCTCGACGCCGGAGACCACGAACTCGACGGCGTAGACCCCGGCGTTGGTGACGACCAGCTGCGATGTCCCCGGCGCGTGCGTGAAGCCGCTGAGGGCGTTGTTGGCGTCGAAGAGGATGTCCGCCTCGACGGCCACCACCTCGGCGCTGGTGTTGAGGATCGAGGCGTAGTTGGCGGCGGCCAGCGGGCCGGTGGCTCCCGTGGCCCCGGTCACGCCCGCCGCACCGGTCGCGCCCGTGGCCCCGGGGGCACCGGCCGGGCCCGTGGGCCCTGTGGCTCCCGCGGCGCCGGTCGCTC
>CAZXNX010000106.1:0-472 GCA_964642225.1 uncultured Solirubrobacteraceae bacterium
GGCCGGGCCTCCCGGCACCGGCCTGGGCCTGGCGATCGCCCGGGACCTCGCGCTGCGCTGGGGCGGCGACGTGTCGGTCGTCACCACGCCCGGCGGCGGGGTGACCGCCACCGTGCGCCTGCCTTCGGCCGGCGGGGTCGCGTGAGTCCTTTGCGCGCTCTTTGCCGATGCCCGCGTACCGTGTCCAGCAGCGACCCTCGAATCCTGCGATGACCGACCAGCAACCCACCGATCCCGTCACCGAGCCGACCGCCGCGATGCGGCGCCGTCGATGGGCGGGGACGATCGCCGTGGCGCTGCTGGGCCTCGTCCTGGCCGCCGGGATCACCTTTGCCGCCAGCCGGCTCGTCTCCCAGCCGATCGGCCTGGCCGCGCAGCCGCAGGACCTCGGGTCCGAGCTGGCCCCGCCGGCGCGGACGACCACCACGACGCGCACCACGAAGACGCACACGACGAAGGCGCGCACCACCAC
>CAZXNX010000106.1:482-7866 GCA_964642225.1 uncultured Solirubrobacteraceae bacterium
CACGTGCCGTACCAGCCTCCGTCGACGGGGGCCGGAACGGGTGCGGGCACCGGCAGCGGCGGAGCCACCGGCGGCAGCGGCGATGACTCCTCGCCCGCCGACGACAGCGCGACGGCCCCCGAGAAGTCCGGCGGCGGCGACTCAGGCGGCTCCGACGACGGCGGCGGCGACCACCACGACGACTGAGCGCCGGCTCAGGCCGCGTAGCGCTTGGCGGCGCGGGCGCGCGCCTTGGCCGCCTCGACCTCGCGGTCCTTGGGCGGCGCCGCGGCCACCAGCTCGTCCAGCAGGTCGGCGGTGATCTCGGTGATCCGCGCCACGGCGCGGTCGAAGGCCTCCTCGTTGGCCTTGGACGGGCGGGTCGAGCCGCTCACCTTGCGCACGTACTGCAGGGCGGCGGCGTGGACCTCATCCTCGGTGGCGGGAGGGGCGAAGTTGTGGAGGGTGCGGATGTTGCGACACATGCGCCCAGGGTAACGCGCCCGGCGAGGGGGTCCGCGCCCTCACCCGGCGGCCGGCGCCCGTCCCTTGGCCCACTGCGCCTTGTGCTCGCGCTTGGCGGCCTGGTAGGCGGTCAGCGCCTCGGCGGAGTCGACGTCGCCGAGGGTGGGATGCCACGGCACCAGCGCCTCCGCGGCGGCCACGTCGAAGCGGCGGGCCAGCACGGCGCCGAGCGAGGTGACCTTCATCGGCCCGAAGCCGGGGAGGGCGGCGAGGTTGGCCCGCAGCTCGTCGCCGTCGGCGGCCTGCGTCCACACCAGGGAGGCGTCGCCGTCGTACTCCTGCAGAACGTGCACGGCGAGCTGGTGCACCCGCTCGGCCATCGCGCGGGGGTAGCGGTGGACGGCCGGCTTCTCGCGGAAGACCGGCTCCAGGTCGGCCCCGGCCAAGGTGGCGGCGTCGATGGCCCCGAGCCGCTCGCGGATGGCCAGCGGGCCGGCGAACGCCTTCTGCACCGACACCTGCTGGTCGAGCGCGAAGCCCACCAGCAGCGCCATCGGATCGGCCGCGATCAGCGCGTTGGCCTCGTCGGACTCGGTGAAGAACAGGCGCGCGGGCATGGGGCGATCCTATCTCCCGGCGCCCGCGCGCCCGGCCCGTGTCCTAGGTTGTCGTGCCGTGCCCGCCCCGCCCGTCTCCCACCCGCCGCACCGCCCATGAGCGCACGGGGCTGGGCGCTGTTCGCCGCCGTGGCGGTGGTGTGGGGCGTGCCCTACTTCTTCATCAAGGTGGCGCTGGACGCCGATGTCCCGCCGGTCTTCCTGGCCTGGTCGCGGATCGCGCTGGCCGTGGCGGTGATGCTCCCGATCGCGCTGCACCGCGGATCGCTGCGGGGCCTGCGCGACCGGCGGGCCGCGATCGCCGGGTACGCCGCCTGCGAGATCGCCATCCCGTTCACGCTCATCGCGGTGGGGGAGCAGCACGTCGCCTCGTCCCTGGCCGCGATCCTCATCGCGTCGATGCCGCTGATGGTGGCGGTGCTGTCGGTGCGCCTGACCCCGCACGACCGCCCCGGGCTCGTGCGCGTCGCGGGCCTCGTGGTCGGTCTGGCCGGGGTCGTCGCGCTGCTCGGCGTCGACGTGGCCGGGCAGCCCGACGAGCTGCTCGGCGCCGGGCTGATCCTGGTGGCCACCGTGTCGTACGCCATCGCCCCGTTCGTGGTGGAGCGCCACCTGGCCGACCTCGACCCGCTCGGCCCGGTCACCGCGAGCCTGATCCTGGCCACGATCGTGCTGGCCCCGCTGGCGGTGCTGGCGCCGCCCGACGGCGTGCCCGGCTGGGATGCCATCGGCGCGATCGCGATGCTCGGCGTGGTGTGCACCGCGGGCGGGCTCGTCCTCTTCTTCCGGCTCATCGCCGAGGCCGGCCCCGGACGGGCCAGCGTCATCACCTACATCAACCCGGTGGTCGCGGTGCTGCTCGGAGTGCTCGTGCTCGACGAGCGCCTGAGCCTCGGCGCGATCGTCGGCCTCGTGCTCATCCTGGTGGGATCGTGGCTGTCGACGGTGCGCTCGGCGCCGCGGAGCCAGCCGGCGGAGCCGTAGCGCCCAGCACCAGGCCGAGCGCATCCGCCGCGGCGGTCACGGCCGCCACCAGCGCGTCCGGGTCGGCCGCGCACGCCTCCAGCTCGTCGGGGCCGAGCAACGGGACCACGCCGTCCTCGGTGCGGGCCGCCACCGCAGGGGTCACCGGGGTGGCGCGGCGCACGTCGTCGTCGCGCTCGTCGCGGTGGACCATCCGGACCGGGATGGGCAGGCGCGCGCGGGACGCCCGCCACGCCGCCTTCTCGCGCAGGGCGCCGTGCGTGATGTCGCAGAGCGAGCAGTGGCGGTGCCCGAGCCGGGCGCCGACGAGGTAGCGCAGCTCGCCGATCAGCGACCCGTCGGCGTCGTACACGCCGATGATCTCCCGGACCGCTGCGGGGTCGTCCTCCACGGGGCCAGCGTAGACGGTCGGGGTGGAACGGGGCTGCGATGCGGGTTAGGCTCGGGTCATGCGCGTGTACGGGGTCGCTCTGTCCGTCGTCGCCGCGCTGGCCGTGGCCGCCTCGCCCGCCGGTGCGGTGACCTTCGGGGCCGACCTGGGCGCGCATCCCGCCAACGACAACCCCCTGTCGACGTGCGCGCAGTCTCCGCCCGGCTACTTCCTGCCGCAGGGCTCGTCCTCGTGCATGTGGTCCTTCCAGGGGATCGGCGCCGGCGCGCCGACGCTCGTGGCGCCGGCCAATGGCGTCGTCTCCCGCGTCCGCGTGAAGGTGGGGGCCACCACGGGGCCGATGCGGGTCAACGTGATCCGCTACCTGTTCCAGCAGACCGGGGACGTCGCCCATCCCTCCAGCGCCGGGCCGTTCCTGGAGGCGTACGGGCCGCAGTTCACCCCCACCGCCAACACGACGGCCTCGGTGCCCGCCAACCTGCCGATGCGCGTCGATCCCACCCCGGCCCCGACGGACCTGCAGACGATTCAGGTGATCGACGCGCTCGCCCTCGAGGTCGGCTCGTCCACCGTGCCCGTGCCGGTGTACCAGGACAACGCCTCGCTCACCTATCCCATCTACCCGGGGCCCACCGCCCAGGGCGTCCCGGCGCCGAGCCCCAACGCGCTGCCGTCCTACACGTCCTTCGGCTACGGGGTCCTCCTCAGCGCCGACCTGGATCCCACCCGGCCCACCGTCACGCTTCCCAAGACCACCGTTCCGGTGACCGGCAGGGCGGCCGGTGTGCCGTTGCGCTGCGTGGGAGCCGACTGCGCCGGGACCCTGACGCTGCAGCGCCGCGCCGGAGGTGGCCGCGCGACCGCCGCCCGCACGGTGTCGTACGGCAGCGCGGCCTTCGCCCTGCGGGCGGGCGCCACCGGCACCGTCCGGGTCACGCTCAACCGTGCCGGCCGCGCCCTCCTCAAGACGCGCCGCAGCGCGACGGTCACCGCCCGGGTGACGTTCACCAAGGGCGCGGGGAAGACCAGGACGTTCGCCGTGAAGCTGCGGCGCTGACGCCGCGGCGGGCGGTCACCGGCCGGCGGGACGCTCCAGCAGGAAGGGCAGTCCCTGCGTGAGCGGGCCGGTGGGCACGCACGACATGCCGAGCAGGCGGCCGTCGGGCAGGGTGCGGAACTCGTCGCGCACGCGGCGCCAGGGCAGCGGCGCATCCGGCGGATAGGAGACCAGCATGACGGGGCGCCCGTCCAGGACGGACGGCTCCACGCGGGCGCGCATGGCCAGGTGCGTGCGGGCCCCGTCGTCGACGAGGTTGGTGCCCACGCCGTCCGCGTCGAAGCGCTTGCCCCACCAGCCCGGCAGGCCGACGAGGCCGATGCCTCGCGGCGCCACCGCTCGCAGCCAGCGCGGACCCAGGAAGCGGGCGCGGTGATCGCCTTCCAGCTCCCCGGGCGTCGTCGCCGGGAGCACGCTCCACAGCCGTGCCAGGCCGGCCAGGTCGGTGGGCAGCTCGTGGTCGGTGGAGACCGGGGCGGGAGCCACCTCCTCGGGGCGGTCCGGCCAGGCGGCGGCGAAGCGCTCGGCCATCGCGGTGATGGTCAGCGACGGGTTGACGCCCACGTCGGCCGGGATCACCGACGCGTCGGCGACGAACAGGCCGGGGTGGCCGAACACCTCGTGCCGGGTGTCGACGACGCCGGAGCGCGCGTCGGTCCCCATCACCGCCCCGCCGAGGATGTGGGCCGTCACCGAGCGCCCGCCGACCGACTCGGGCAGCAGGTTCAGCGGCGTGCCGCCGGAGGCCGCGGCGTAGGCGCGGGTCACCTCGTTGGCGACGGGCAGGTAGCTGGGGGACGCCGCACCCGTCCCGCGCGAGGAGCGCAACACCCGGCGCCAGGGTCGCAGCGGCGAGCGGCGCCAGCGCAGCCGCAGGTCGCCCTCGCCGCGCTGCATCACCGTGAGCGCGGTGAAGCGCCGTTCGAAGTCGCGCGCGGCCACCACCCGCGCGTGGCGCAGGGGATGGCGGGCGATGGCGGCCAGCGTGGCCCGGGCGCGGCGGCCCGGGTCGGCGCCGTCGACGAGGGGCCCGACCTGCAGGCGCAGCAGCCGGCCGCCGCCGGTGTAGCGGTTCTGGGTCACGTGGGTCTGCGGATCGGGGTGGAAGTCGGTGGAGATCGACGGGCCGCGCGTGAGGTCCGGCCCGCCGGGCGGATCCAGGACCCCGGTGACCGCCTCGGAGTTCGTGCGGACCCGCTCGCCGAGCGTCGGGGAGAGCCGGGGCAGGGTCCCCAGCTCGTCGCGGCAGCGCAGCAGCAGCTCCATCGTGCCGAGCACCCCCGCGGCCAGCACGACCCGGCCGGCGAGCACGTCGGGCCGCGCCGCGCCCGCGGCCAGCGCGTCGTCGCAGCGCAGGCGGTAGCCGCCATCCGGCAGCGGGACGATCGCTCGCACGCGGGTGCGCTCGTGGATGGCGGCCCCGGCCCGCTCGGCCAGGTGCAGGTAGTTGCGGTCCAGGGAGTTCTTGGCGCCGTAGGGGCAGCCGACCAGGCACCCGCCGCACAGGCGGCAGCCCTGGCGCTCGGGCCCGGCGCCGTCGAAGAACGGGTCGGCCGCGGGGACCCCGGGCCCGTCGCCGAAAAAGATCGCCGACGGCACGACGCCGAACGTCCCGGACGCGCCGAGGGCGGTGGCGGTGGCGCGCAGGTGGTCGTCCTGTGTGCCCAGCGCGTGCTCGGGCACCGGGGTGCGGCCGAGCATGCGCGCGGCGGTCGCGTAGTGGCCGGCCAGCTCCGCGTGCCAGTCGACGCCGGCGGCCGGCCAGCCGGGGTCGCGGAAGAACGACTCCTGCGGCTCCAGGAGCACGGCGCCCCACACGATCGAGCCGCCGCCGACGCCGTTGGCGCCGATGATCCCCATGTCCCGGAACATCCGCTGCCAGAAGAAGCCGTGCAGCCCCGCGTCCGGCTCCCACAGGTAGGCGCGCAGGTCGGTGCGGGCGGCCAGCAGGTCCGCGTCGGCGAGCCGGCGTCCCTGCTCCAGCACCGCGACGTCCCAGCCCTTCTCGGCGAGCCGCAGCGCGGTGACCGCGCCGCCGAAGCCGCTCCCGATCACGGCGACGTCGCAGTGGATCTCGGGGGCGGGGGCGGATGCCATGGTCCCAATGATGACGCTACCGTCACCTTCGTGGCGTGCCCCCACTATCCTGAGCGCATGCGCGCCATCCGCACAGGGCTGCTCCTGCCCCTCCTCGCACTCGCCGCCCTCCTGTCGACCGGCACCGCCGCCGGCGCCGCACTTCCCGTCCTGCCGGTGACCTCGGCCCCGCTCAAGACCGTCACGGTCGGCTCCGCCACGCTCGGCTACCGGGTGCTCGGCCGCGCCTCACGCCCGCCGCTGGTGCTGATCACCGGCTACGCCGCGACCGCCGCGGAGTGGGACCCGGCCTTCCTGGCCGCGCTGGCCCGCACCCGGCGCCTGGTGATCTTCGACAACCGCGGCATGGGCAACTCCACCGGGCCGGTCGCCACCCTCTCCGTGGGCCAGATGGCCGGGGACACCGCGCGGCTGATCAAGGCCCTCAAGCTCAGGCGCCCGGACGTCCTGGGCTGGTCGATGGGCGGCTACGTCGCCCAGGTGCTGGCGCTGCAGTCGCCCCAGAGCGTGCGGCGCCTGATCCTCGCGTCCACCGACCCCGGCTCGACCCGGGCCACCCCGCCGTCGGCCGCGGTCCTCGCGGTCCTGGAGAACCCCGACGCGACGCCCGCCACGCTCGACACCGTGCTCTTCCCGGCCAACCGGCAGGCGGCCGGCACCGCCTGGAACGCGCGCATCGGCGCCCAGCCGAACCTCACCGCCGCCGACTTCAACACCCCCGGCGACGTCGTGGAGGCCCAGAGCGTGGCCGCCGGCGACGACTGGCTCGGCCGCGGCGACGGCACGTACGCGCGGCTGCCCCGCCTGAAGGCCCGCACCCTGGTCGCCTACGGCGCCAAGGACGTGGTGGTGCCGCCGGCCAACGCCAAGCTGCTGATCGGCCGCATCCCGCACGTGCAGTCGCGGCGGTACGCCGACGCCGGCCACGCGTTCCTCTTCCAGGATCCCGCGGGCGTCGGCGCCGACGTCACCCGCTTCCTGCGGTGAGGATCGCTTCCCCGTACCGACACGTGGCGTGTTCGCGTCCGGGTAGAGTGGCGGCGCCCATGCCGTCCGAGCGACACCCGACGACCCCCTGATGGACCGCGGAAAGGGCCATTCGCGCCGCCGTTTCCTCGGCGGCGCCGCCGTCGCGGCGGCCGCCACCTGGACCCCCGCCTTCCGCGTGGGGGTCGCCGAGGCGGCGGGCAGCGCCCCGCCCCGCTTCCCCGGCGGGATCGACCTCTACCGCCAGGGCTTCGTCAACTGGAGCAGGGCGATCCTCGTCGACGACCTGTGGACCTGCGCGCCGCGCACCCCGCGGGAGGTCCTGGCGGTGGCCAACTGGGCCCGCGCCCACGGGTACCGCGTCCGGCCCCGCGGGCACATGCACAACTGGTCGCCGCTGACGATCGCGCCCGGCACCCCCGGCGCCCGCCGGGTCGTCCTGCTCGACACCACCCAGCACCTCGTGCGGGTGGGGATGGCGTCGGCCACGACCGTCCGGGCGCAGGCCGGGGCCAGCATGGAGGCGGTCCTCACCCTGCTGGAGCAGCACGGCCTGGGCCTCACGGCCACCCCGGCGCCCGGGGACATCACCGTCGCGGGCGCGCTGGCCATCAACGGCCACGGCACCGCCGTCCCGGCGCGCGGCGAGCGCCGCGCGAAGGGCCACACCTTCGGGTCGCTGAGCAACCTCGTCACCGCGATCACCGTGGTCGCCTGGAGCCCCCGCCGCGGCCGCTACGTGCTGCGGACCGTCGAGCGCGGCGACCCCGACGCCAAGGCCTTCCTCACGCACGTCGGCCGCGCCTT
>CAZXNX010000107.1:0-7844 GCA_964642225.1 uncultured Solirubrobacteraceae bacterium
GGACGGGGGGAATGCGAACGGTGGCCATGGCGCCAACCTACCCGGCCGCGGCGCAGAACGCCTCGTAGTCGGGGAAGACGCCCATCTCCTCGTCGGTGATCGCGTCCGGCTCCCGGGAGCAGATCGGGCACTCCGGGTCGCGGCGGATCTTCAGCTCGGTCGTGCTCGCGTCGAGCGCGTCGTACATCAGCAGGCGCCCGATGAGCGGGTCGCCGATGCCGGTGATGAGCTTGATGACCTCGGTGGCCTGGAGCAGCCCCATGGTGCCGGGGAGCACGCCCAGGACGCCGTTGGCGCCGCAGGACGGCGCCAGCTCGGCCGGCGGCGGCACGGGGAAGAGGCAGCGGTAGCAGGGGCCCTGGTAGGGCGCGAAGATCGACAGCTGGCCCTCGAAGCCCAGGATGGCCGCGCTGACGACCGGGATCTTCAGGCGCACCGTGGCGTCGTTGAGCAGGTAGCGGGTGGGGAAGTTGTCGACGCCGTCGACGATGATGTCGTAGCCCTCGATGATCTCCATGATGTTGGAGGCGTCGAGGCGGACGGGGTACTTGTTGACGCGCACGTCGGGGTTGAGCTCGTGGATCGCCTCCTCAGCGGAGTCGACCTTCGGCACGCCGATGCGGGCGGTGGTGTGGATGACCTGGCGCTGCAGGTTGGACAGGTCGACCACGTCGTCGTCGACGATGCCCAGCGTGCCGACGCCGGCCGCGGCGAGGTACAGCGCGATCGGCGAGCCGAGGCCGCCGGCGCCGAGCAGCAGCACCTTGGCGTCGAGCAGCTTCTCCTGGCCCTCGAGGCCGATCTCGCTGAGCAGGAAGTGCCGGGAGTAGCGCTCGCGCTGCTCCGGGGTGAGCTGGCGCGGGATCTCGACCTCGTAGCCGCGGTCCTTCCACAGGGTGTACCCGCCGGTCATGTTGACGACGTCCTCGTACCCCAGCTCCGTGAGGGTCGCGGCAGCCAGTGCCGAACGCTGCCCGGAGGCGCAGTACAGGATCACGCGCTGGGAGCGGTCGGGAGCGCTTCCCTCGATGCGCGACTCCAGGTATGACCGACTCACGTGCCTGGCCCCCGGCAGGTGGCCGGCGGCGAACTCGTCGGTCTCCCGGACGTCCACGATGACGGCGCCCTCGTGCAGCAGCTCGTTGACCTCGGAGGGGTCGATCTCCTGCACGTTCTCGCGGATGCGTTTGATGTATTCGGCGCCTGAGGGGGTCATCTCGTTGAATCACCTAAAACTGGGTCGTATTTACTTCACAAAGTGTAGCGCCTCCGATCGGCGGGCGAAACGGGGGCGCGCAACGCCCGGGGAGCGGGGTCTGCCTACCCTGTAGGCGATGCCCGCGCGCGTTCGCCTCAGCCTCATGGTGGTCGGCTCCATCGCCCTCGTCGCGATCGTCCTGGTGGTCGTCCTCAGCCGCACCCAGGCCTCGGACGAGCCGCCGCTGGGCCAGGACGGCTGGGCCGGGGCGATCAGCCCGGACATCCCCGCCCAGGACTTCACCCTGCGCGACCAGGACGGCAAGCAGGCCAGCCTGCGCCAGTACCGCGGGCGCAACGTGATCCTCACCTTCCTGTACTCCACCTGCCAGGACACCTGCCCGGTGACCGCCTCCACCATCCGCACCGCCCTGGACGACCTGGGCACCGACGTGCCGGCGCTGGCCGTCAGCGTGGACCCCGCCAACGACACGCCGCTGAGCGCCCGGAAGTTCCTCCTCAAGCGCAGCGTCAACGGGCGCATGCGGTTCCTGCTCGGCACCCAGGCGCAGCTGGCACCGGTGTGGAAGGCCTACGGGGTCCTGCCCCAGCGTCCGGGCAAGCCGACCGCCGACCCCGCCTTCGCCCACTCGGCGCGCATCGTCCTCATCGACCGCCGGGGACGCCAGTGCGTGGCCTTCCCGATCGAGCAGGCCACCCCCGAGGCGATCGCCCACGACCTGCGCCGGATGCAGACCGAGCCGTGCCCCAACGGGCGCGCCTGAGCCTCATTCCTCCTCCTCGTCGTCGGAGCCGTCGCGGCGCGCCTGGATGAACAGCAGCAGGGCGATGACCACCACGGGGACGAGGTACAGCAGGGCGTTGAGCCAGTGGCCGGCGTGGGCCAGCGGAAGCACGAGCGCGCTCACGCGGCGGCCGCCGACAGGAGCCACAGCCCGAGGCTGGTGAACCCGACCATCACCGCGAGCATCCAGTACTGCGAGCGGGTGGCCCGGCGGGGCGAGCGGTACAGGGCCAGGGCGCGGTCGTGGGCGAGCATGAGGGCGGCGACGTGGCCCAGGACCAGGGCGGCGACCTGGATGTACCAGATGCCGTCCGGGGAGACGACGGTGTAATCGACGGTGTCGTCGGCCGTCCCCAGCAGGTTCGCGCCCGTCCCCAAGGGGTCCGACAGCAGGTAGGCCATGGCCTGCCCCTGGAAGATGAGCAGCGAGACGTAGTGCGCCACGACGTACGCCGCCGCGATCGGGATGAGCGTGTGCGCGAAGGTGCGGGCCAGCTCGCCGGCCTTGTGGTTCTCCCCCACCGTCGCCATGCCCTGGATCCCCAGGCGGTACAGGCCGGCCACGAACAGCACGACCGCCAGCAGCCCCACCGTGAAGCCCGCCTGCAGCGCCGCCTCGGGGCCGAGCCCCAGCCCCGCGAAGGCGTCCTGCAGATCGGGCGCCAGCCCCGTCCACACCGAGCCCTGGCTGAAGCCGTCGAACGTCGTCGTGCCGATCATCACCGCCAGCAGCGCGACGGTGCCGGAGCCGGCGTCCATCCCGGGCGCGCCGCTGAGCGGCGGGCGGGCGTACAGCACCCGCTCGCGGACGGCCAGCGGAGCCAGCCGGGCCAGCGTGGCGAAGTAGACGGCGAAGGGATCGGCGTTGCGTGTCCACGCCTCGATGCCGTAGAGGCTCATGCCGACGAGCTGCACCGCCACGTAGGCGAGCGCCAGGATGGCCAGCAGCTGCGGGTCGTCCTTGTCGGTGGCCACGAGCTCCAGCCAGCCGAAGGCGAGGATCCCCACCGCCGCGGGCCAGCGCCCCAGCCGCTCGGGGTAGGCCAGCGGCGCCGGCAGCGGCCCGCGGGCGACGTGACGGCTGCCCCACGCCACGCCCCGGGCGAAGGCGCGCCAGGGGTTGAAGGCCCGGAAGACGTCGCCGAACAGGACGGAGGCGAACGCCACCCCCACCCACAGGACGACGT
Organism: uncultured Solirubrobacteraceae bacterium; assembly: GCA_964642225.1. Lineage (GTDB taxonomy): Bacteria > Actinomycetota > Thermoleophilia > Solirubrobacterales > Solirubrobacteraceae > JBBQCW01. Next base: position 3,190 of record CAZXNX010000107.1, read on the forward strand.
AGACGAAGGTCGGCAGGATGTTGGCGAAGGCGTTCTGCTCACCGGCGATGCCGGCGTAGACCACCCCGACGAAGATGGCGATGCCGACCACGCCGGCGATCGGCTCGAGGACGGCGGGGAGCCGCACGAGCCGGCGCAGGCGCTCCTCCTGCAGCCGCGGTTTGGGCCACAGGATGGCCAGCGCGACGAAGGAGATGATGAGCACCGCCGCCGCGGCCCAGGCGAAGAGCCAGCGCTGGATGGGCAGGTCCGTCTTGCCGCTGATCCCGTGGGCCAGGGCCGCATCGGGGAGGAGCACACAGGCCGCCACCGCGAAGCATGCGGTCAGCAGGACCCGGGAAAGGACACGGCCGGACCGGGAGGACGTCACCCCCGCAGTCTCCCAGAGTGCGGACGGGGCGGGCCGTGCGGCCCGCCCCGTGCACGAGGGATGCGACGGTCGTCAGATGACGTCTAGCTGCACTTCACCGTGTTCTTGACCGTCTGGATGAGGCCGCCGGCCTCCTGGGTGAAGTCGACCGAGATCGGGCTCTTCTTGGGGCAGGCCGTCGCCTCGAAGAAGCCCACCTTCTTCTTGCCCTTCTTGGCCGTCGCCTTGTCGATCGTCGAGCCGACCAGGATCACCGAGTTGTCCAGCCCGTTGATCGGGTGCACGAGCAGGTCCGGCACCGAGAACGCAAGCGCGGTGCCCTTGACCCCGGCCTTCTTGGTCTTGGTGAACTTCGCGTCGATCGCCTGGTTCACCGGGAGGGCGCACCGGGCCTCGATGTCCGGGTTGTCCTTGCGCCCGAACAGGTACAGCCAGAAGTGGTCCTTCTTGGTCGAGTTGACCAGGGTCAGCTTCAGGTTGCACAGCAGGCCGGGGTTGCGCTCGGTGGGATCGTCCGTTGCCCCGGTGGCGTTGTGGACGAAGCCGGAGCCCATGATCGACTTCTTCGGACACGCGTCCGGTCCGGCACCGGTCGGCGAGACGATGTTCGCGGCACAGCCGGGGAATGCGGTCGTGTTGACCTGCCCGTTGCCGAAGAAGATCGAGTACTTGGTGATCACCGACGGACGGAATCCGTGCTCCTCATCCACGGTGTAGGAGAACTTGAGCTGGATGGGCTTGGGCTTCTTCGCCGTGGCGCCCTTCCCGCCCTTGATCGAACCGTCGACCGTGTACTTGTTGACCTGCGTTTCGGCCGCCCCGGCAACCGACGCGCCGAACAGTCCGGCAACGAGCATCGCGGCGCAGAGCGCCATCAACGTACGCATATGTATCTCTCCTCGTGAGACGGGAACCAAGTCGTTCTTACCAGAAGAGACACGCACGAAACAAGAGAGTTGCGGTGCGGACACCCCCTCTCGGCGGGGCGTGCCCGCAGGGGCTACAACGCAAAGAGGGCGGGCCACTGTGGCCCGCCCTCTCGATGCGACGGCCGCGTCGGTCGCGGCCTTCAGCTACCGCGTGTTACTTGCAGGTCGCCGAGTTCGTCGCGCGCTTCGTGAGGCCGCCGACATCCTGCGTGAAGTCCACGAAGATGTTGGTCTTCGCGTTGCAGCCGGTGGACTCGAAGTAGCCGAGCGTCTTGCCGCCCTTCTTGGCGGTCACCTTCTTGATCGTCGACCCGACGAGGATCACCGAGTTGTCCAGCCCGTTGATCGGGTGGAGCAGCAGGTCCGGCACGCCGAACGTCAGCGAGGTGCCGGTCTTGGTCTTCTTGAACGTCGCGTCGATGGCCTGGTTGACCGGCAGCGCGCAGCGGGCCTCGATGTCCGGGTTGTCCTTCTTGCCGAACAGGTAGAGCCACATGTGGTTCTTCTTGGTCGAGTTGACCGTCGTCAGCCGCAGGTTGCACAGCAGCCCCGGGTTACGCTCGGTCGGATCGTCGGAGGAGCCGGTCGCGTTGTGCACCGTGCCGGTACCGACGAGCGACTTCTTCGGGCACGCATCCGGGCCCGCGCCCGTGGGAGAGACGACCGAAGCCGCACAGCCCGGGAACGCCGAGGTGTTGACCTGAAGACCACCGAAGTTGATCGAGTACTTGGTGACGACGGACGGGCGGAAGCCCGACTCCTCGTCGACCGTGTACGCGAACTTGAGCTGGATCGGCTTGGGGGCCTTCTTGGTGGCCTTCTTGCCGCCGGTGATCGTGCCGGTGACGCCGTACTTGTTGACCTGCGCGGGAGCCGCGGAGGCGATGGACGTCATGGTCAGCGCCATGAGGACGCTCGCCGAAGCGGCGAGTAGAAGCTTCTTAGGCATAGAGTCGTTCTCTCCTGTACTGGGGACGGTTGGTGTTAGTAGTCATACCGGAGCACGGCAAGCCATGCGCAGGTTCTCCGTATGAGATCGGTAAGCGGAGCGGGATCCCATCGTTCCGCGCTGCTCGTCCGACCCGGTTCCGGCGCCTTTGCCCAGTCGTCCCCCTCAGGCGCACACGCCGTGCGGAACCGCGGAAGCTACCATCCCCGGCCCTGTGAGACCGCAATCCGACGATATCGCTGCACCGCTCTTCCCACGCGGGCTCACCTGGGTCAACACGGCGCCGCTGCGGATGGACAAGCAGATCCGGCGCACGGTGCTCATCGATTTCTGGGATTTCTGCCGCCCCAGCTCGGTGCGGACCCTGCCCTATCTGCAGGCGTGGCACGAGCGCTACGAGCAGCACGGCCTGCGCGTGATCTCCGTCCACGCGCCCGGGTACCCGGTCGGCTCCGACGAGGAGGCGGTCACCGCCGCGGTGGCTCGGCTGGGCCTCACCCACCCGGTGATGCTCGACACCCAGCACGAGCTGTGGATGGAGTACGGCAACCAGGGCTGGCCCGCGCGCTACCTGTGGAACGGCCGGCTGCGCCTCGTGGACTACCACTACGGCGAGGGCGCGTACGACGAGACCGAACGGGCCATCCAGGAGCAGCTCGGGCTGGACGAGGAGCTCGTCGGCTACGTGCGGCCCGAGGACGACCCCGATGCGCTCATCGTCGTGCCCAGCGTGAGCCACGAGGGCCTGTGGTCCGGGCCGTACGCGGCCGGCGGCGTCTGGGCCGCGTTCGCGGGGGCCGGCACGATCACCGTCAACGGCGAGGAGCGGGCGATCGACTGGCCCGGCGCCCGCCCCCTCATCGAGCACGCGCACCACACCGAGAGCGTCCTGGACCTGCAGGTCGGCGACGGGGTCGAATGCCTCGCCGTCCATTTCACCCCGGGCCTGGTGCCCCCAGGTCGCTGACCAGGCGCTCCAGCACGGGCGGGCCCTCGTCCCCGACGACCACGCCGCGGCCGGCCCAGTAGGGGCTGTCGTGGCTCCCGCCGCTGAACAGCGCCTCGTCGACCCAGCACCCGGAGTTCATCAGCGCGCCCCCGCGCGGCAGGCGCCACGGCCCGGGGTCGTCGCCCGGCAGCGGGCCGGCCCGGTGGGTGTGGCCGAAGATGACGTGGGCGGCCCGGACGTCGAGCACGCGCATCGCCTCCCCCATCGCCCGCAGCCCGGCCAGGCGCAGCGCGTCCCCGGAGATGTCGGCCTGGACCGGCCCCAGGCCGAGCCGGTTGATCGTGAAGATGCCCAGGGGCAGCGCGGCGGCCAGCGCCCGCGCCCCGATCGGGCGGTGCCCGTCGCCGGCCAGCGTCACCCAGGCGCTGGCCGATGCGTTCTGGCGCGAGGCGCTCCAGCCGGCGCCCCCGGGCTGGTTGGCCACGTTGCCCAGCCAGGCGTAGATCGGTCCCAGCGCGGCCTCGAAGTCGTCGGGCGTGGCGCCGTGGCGGGGCACCCGCCCCACCACCCGGTTCATCGCGCCGGCGGCCAGGCGCTCGAATGTCGGGATGGTGGTCAGGCGGTCCAGATAGTGGCCGTGGGTGGCGTAGACGTCGTCGCGCAGCCAGATGCCGGGGTAGGCGACGTCGGTGCGGGTGGCGCCGAGCAGCTCGGCCATCCGCCGCGTCAGGGGCGAGGCGCCCGGCCCCGGGCGCTCGGCCAGGCCCAGGGGCGGCGGCGGCGCGTCCTGGGCCCGGGCCTGCAGCCACGGCGCCACCATCGCGTGGTCGTGGTTGCCGGCCAGCAGGACGACCTCGGCGCCGGGCGGGAGCGCGTCGCCGAGGGCGCGCAGCACGGGCGCGGCGTCCTCCATCGCCCGGTGCTGGGGCCCGTGGCGCAGCTCCAGGACATCGCCGAGCAGGACGAGCCGGTCGACGTCGCCCAGCCGCTCGCACAGCGTGCGCAGCACCACCGGGCGGCGCAGGACGTCCGCGCCCAGGCGGCTGCCCAGGTGCAGGTCGGAGAGGACGAGCGTGCGCATGTGCGCCAGGCTATCCCGCGGCCGGGCGCAGGCCGGCGCGGCGCGGTCAGGCCTGCGCGGCCGCCATCGCCTGGCGGATCGCCTTGGGAAGCATGAAGCGCACGTCCTCCTTGACGACCTCGAACTCCTCGACGTTCTCCACGCCGCGATCCCGGAAGAAGTCGACGAGGCGCTGCACGAGCTCCTCGGGGGCGCTGGCGCCGGAGCTGATGCCCACCACCTTCTTGCCCTCGAGCCACTCCTCGCGTACCTGGGTCTCGTTGTCGATCAGGTACGAGTCGGCGCCGTAGTCGCGGGCGACCTCGACGAGGCGCTGGGAGTTGGAGGAGTTCTGCGAGCCGATGACGAGCACGAGGTCGCAGTGCACGGCCCTCTGC
>CAZXNX010000108.1:0-7829 GCA_964642225.1 uncultured Solirubrobacteraceae bacterium
GGGAGGCGAGGATCAGCGTCGACAGAGGAGCTCACATGTGCCACGATAGTTTTCACATTCGGAGTGTGTAATCCGTGCGAACTACTGAATCCGACAACCCCACAGAGACCCGTCTGGTCGCGCTCATCCGTGCGGCTGACGCGCCCCTCGACACAGCCACGATCGCCGACCGCCTCGACCTGCACCCCAACGGTGTGCGCGTCCAACTGCAGCGGCTGGAACACCGCGGCGTCGTGGAGCGCGAGGAGGCCCGCGGGGGCGTCGGCAGGCCCCGGGCCCTCTGGCGTCTGACGCCACGCGCCATCGCCGAGGCGGATCTCCCCCACACCGGCTGGGCGATGGCCCGCTCGCTCGCCCGCGCGATCCCGCCCACGGCGCCGCGCCTGCGGGAGGTGGAGGACGCCGGAACCGCAATGGGCCGGGAACTGGCCGACCACCTCGGGCAGACCACCGACGGCGATACGCGGCAGGCGCTTGGCAACGCACTGGAAGCCCTGGGCTTCGCCCCCCAGCGGGACGATGACGGCGATCTCGCCCGCTTCCGGCTCATGACCTGCCCGTACGCCGACACAGTGCGGGAGAACCCGGCCGTCGTCTGCACCCTGCACCGAGGGATCGTCCAGGGCGTCCTGGATTCGGTCGCGCCCGACGCACGGCTCACCGGCTTCGAGCCCCGGGACCCGGACATCGCCGGCTGCATCGTGGAGATCACGCTGAACGAAGGTGAGGCGTGAGCGACAACGTCGCCGAAGCCGAACCCCGCTCCTGCCCGCGCACCGGCCGCACCCGCAGCCTCGCCCTGCTTCCCGGCGCCACTCGCCCCAGTGACGTCCTCACCCTGTTTCTCGCGGCCGGGGTGGCGTGGCTTTTCGCGGCCGGCGTCACGGCCGTCATCGCCGCCGCGACCGTCTCGGATGACGCCCGCTGGCTGGCGCTGCACTTCGCCTTCGTCGGCGGGGTCTCCCAGCTCATCATCGGCGCCGCTCAGTTCTTCGCCTGCGCGTTCCTGGCCACCTCTCCCCCATCACGCCGAACGGTCCGCGCCGAATTGCTGCTCTGGAACACGGCGACGATTGCGGTCGCCATCGGTGTCCCGCTCCGCCTCATCCCGCTCACGGGCATCGGCGGCACCCTGCTGCTGGCCGGACTCGCGGTGTTCGCCGCCTCGCTGGTCGGGATGCGCAAGCGGTCGTTGCAGACCCGGCCCTGGGCGACGCGCTGGTACCTGACAGCGGCCGCGTTCCTGGCCGTCGGCGCCACCCTCGGCCCCCTGATGGCCGCCGAGAGCACCTGGACACACGGCAGTCTGCTCGGCGCCCACCTCGTACTCAACCTCGGCGGCTGGTTCGGCACCACCGTCATCGGCACCCTGCACACGTTCTACCCGTCGCTGACCGGGACCCTGCTCAAACACCCCCGTCTGCAGGCGCCGACCTTTATCGCCTGGACCGCCGGCGTCGTCGTGCTCGCGGTGAGCGCCGCGTTCGACCTGCAGGCCGGTGGTGTGACCGGCTGGGCACTCCTGCTGGCCGCAAGCATCCTGCTCGCAGTCAACCTCGTCGGCAGCGCACGCACGGCCACGCAGCGCAGCCCGGCCTTGCTTGTCGTGAGCGCCGGCCAGCTCCTGCTCGTCGGCGCGCTGGTGGTCGGCCTGGCTTCTGCGCTGCGCGACGGGCCGCTCGCGGCCCTCGTCGGCGCCCAGCGGGCAACGCCCACGCTCCTGTACATCGCAGGATGGATCGGCCTCACCGTGGCCGGATCGCTCCTGCACCTCCTCCCGCTCATGGGCCGCGTGCGAGCGTTGGCCGGTCCGGCTGCCGAGCCGTCACGCATGGTCGTCGCGGTCGGCGCCGTCAGTGCCGTAGTGGTGGGCCTGCTGTTGACCGCCACGGCGGGCTCCGGCTTCGCCGTAGGGGCCGGGCGCGCACTGATCGTTCTGGGCTACTTGGCGTTGGCCGTCCGGATCCTTCCGCTCGCCGCGCGGGCGGTGCGAGCCGGCCCGCTGCACATCTGATCAGCCGGGCGCTGAGTTCCCGCCCGGCCGTTCATCGGGGCGGCCGGATTCGAACCGGCGAAACCTCCGCGTCCCAAACGCGGCGCTCTACCAGGCTGAGCTACGCCCCGAGGCGGTGAACTGTACGGACAGCGTGGCAGCCACAGGCGTTAGCCTCCCCCCATGGCCGAGATCAAGCCCCTGCGCGCACTCCACTACGACCTGGAGGTGACCGGTCCGCTGCAGGATCTGGCCACCCCGCCGTACGACGTCATCGACCCGATGCAGCGCGAGATGCTGGCGACCCGCTCGCCGTACAACGCGGTCCACGTGGACCTCCCCCAGGGCGGCGACGACGTCTATGAGACGGCGGCCGATCATCTGGCCCAGTGGCTCGAGGCCGGCGCGCTCGTGCAGGACGACGAGGACGCGCTGTGGGCGATCGTGCAGGAGTACACGAGCCCGGCCGGCGAGACCCTCACCCGGCGCGGCCTCTTCGCCCGCGTGCGCGTGGAGGAGTACGGCGCCGGCAAGATCCGCCCGCACGAGCGCACGCATCCGGGCCCCAAGGAGGACCGCCTGCGGCTCACCCGCGCCACCCAGGCCAACCTCTCCCCCATCTTCTCCCTCTACGACGACCCCGCCGGCGCGGCGTGGCGCGCGCTCAAGCCGTTCCTGCACGAGAGCAAGCGGTTCGCCGAGATCTCCGACGAAGACGGCACCTTCACCCGCCTGTGGCGCATCGCCGACCCCGACGCAATCGCCAAGGTGCAGGCGGCGCTGGAGCCCAGCGAGCTGCTCATCGCCGACGGCCACCACCGCTACGAGACCGCCCGCGTGTACGCCGACGAGATCGGCGGGGAGGGCGATCACCGCTACGTCCTCATGTGCCTGGTCGCGCTCCAGGACGACGGCCTCACCGTCTTCCCCACCCACCGGCTCATCAAGGACACCACGCCGGAGACGCAGCAGGCACTGCGCGCGACGATCGAGGAGCACTTCGACATCGAGGAGATCTCCACCTTGGACCTGCGGCCCCCCGACGGCGAGGGGCCGCTGACGATGGGCTTCTACGACCGCCGCAACGAGAAGGCCTACCGCCTGACGCTCAAGGACCAGGCCATCGCCGACGCGGCGCTGGCCGAGTACCCCGACGCCTACCGCCAGCTCGACACGGCCGTGCTGGAGTCGCTCATCCTCAAGGGGCCCCTGGGCCTCACCGAGGACGACATCAGCCACCTGCGCGGGCTCGGCTACTCCCGCACCGACGACGAGGCCCTGCAGCTCGTGCGCACCAGCGCCTACGACTTCGCCTTCTTCCTGCGGGCCAGCCCGGTCCAGCAGGTGCGCGACGTGGCGGCGACCGGCGTGAACATGCCGCCCAAGTCCACCTACTTCTTCCCCAAGGTCCCCACCGGGCTGCTCTTCAACCCCCTCGGCGGGAAGCCCGAAGACGCCTGACGCCCCGCGGTGATCGCCTGCCGGAACGCCCGCGTAGTCCCGGGAGTACGATCCGTGCAGGCCACCCGCAGGAGACACGCATCCCATGAAGTCAGCCGTCAGCACCCGCACCGGCACGTTCAAGCAGTCCGTCCGCATCCGCGATCATCAGCTCACCGCGGACGAGACCAAGGAGCTCGGGGGCACCGACGAGGGGCCGGACCCGCTGGAGCTGCTGGCCGCCAGCCTCGCCTCCTGTACGGCCGTGACGATGGAGATGTACGCCTCGCACAAGGGCTGGGACATCGGCGACGTCGAGGTCGAGGCCCAGTTCACCCCCGCCGACCGCGGCTGCGCCACCCGCTTCGCCATGGTCCTGAAGTTCCCCGACGACCTCACCGACGAGCAGGTCCAGCGGCTGCGGGTCATCGCCGCCAAGTGTCCCGTCCACCGGGTCCTCGAGGGCGAAGTGATGTTCGACGAGCATGTCGAGCGCACCCAACTCGCCTCCTGACCTCGTCGCCGCCCTCCGCTCCGTCCTGCTCGACCCCGAGGAGGCGGCGGGCCTCGACGTCCACGGCCGCATCGACGCCGCCGTGCTCGTCCCCGTCTACCAGGACGGCGGGCAGCTGCACGTCGTCCTGACCAAGCGGCGCGACGACCTGCGCCGCCACGCCGGCGAGATCTCCTTTCCCGGTGGCCGCCAGGACGACGACGAGAACGACCTGCGCGAGACGGCCCTGCGGGAGGCGCACGAGGAGATCGGGCTGGACCCCGCCCACGTGGAGTTGGTGGGCGCCCTCATCCCCACGCCGACCATCGCCACCAACTACGCCGTCTACCCCTTCGTGGGGTTCATCGAGCCCGGCTACCGGTGGGTGGCCTCCGAGGGCGAGGTGGCCGAGATCCTCGAGTTCCCCGTCCCCGTGCTGCGGGCCAGCTACGGGCGCCGGCGCCTGGTGCGGCGCGGCGTGCCCTTCCGCACCGACACCTACGTGGTGGACGACCACCTCATCTGGGGCGCCACCGCCCGCATCCTGGGCGACCTGCTCGAGCGCCTGCCGCCCGAGCTGGGCTGAGCCTCAGACGTCCTTGGCGACGGGGACGCCCACGAGGTTGCCCCACTCGGTCCACGAGCCGTCGTAGTTCTTGACGTCGTCCTGGCCGAGCAGCTCGTGCAGCACGAACCAGGTGTGCGCCGAGCGCTCCCCGATCCGGCAGTAGGCGATCACCGGGGGGCCGTCCAGCAGCCCCTTGGAGCCGTACAGCTCGCGCAGCTCGTCGGCCGACTTGAACGTGCCGTCCTCGGTGACGGCCTGTGCCCACGGCACCGACGCGGCGCCGGGGATGTGGCCGCCGCGCTGGGCGCCCTCCTGCTCGTAGCCGGCCATCGCGATGAGCTCGCCGGAGAACTCCTGGGGCGAGCGCACGTCGACGAGCTTCGTGTCGGTGCCCAGCGCCGCCATCACGTCGTCGCGGTAGGCGCGCAGGTCCTCGTCGCCCTCGTCCGCGGTGTAGGTGGCCATCGCGTAGGCGGGCACCTCGGTGGTGGTCGGGCGGCCCTCGGCGATCCACTTCTCGCGCGGGCCGTTCACCAGCCGGACCTCCCAGTGCCCGTAGTACTTGAAGTACCAGTAGGTGTAGGCGGCGAACCAGTTGTTGCGGTCGCCGTAGAGCACGACGATGTGCTCGTTGGAGACGCCCTTTGACGCCATCAAAGCGCTGAACTCCTCCGGCCCGAGGAAGTCGCGGCGCACGTCGTCCTGCAGGTCGGTGCGCCAGTCCAGCCCGATCGCGCCGGGGATGTGGGCCTCGGCGTAGAGGCTGGGATCCTCGTCGACCTCGATGATCCGGACCTCCGGGTCGTCCAGGTGCTCCTGGACCCACGCGGTGCTCACCAGCACGTCGTTTGCGTAGTCCGTCATGTGGCTGTCACTCCTGCGCGGGGTCGGGATCGGGCGCGGACTCTATCGCGCGCCCGGGCTACCGCAGGAGGTCGTCGATGGAGGCGCGGGCGGCGGCCGCCCAGGCGTCCGCGTCGCCGGGGTCGGCGTCCAGGATCTCGTACGGGATCTCGTTCTGCTCCTGCATCGTGCGCACGATCCCCGCGCCCGTGGCCAGGATCTGCGGGTCCACGCTCCCGGCCTGCTCGTAGAGGACGCCGCGCACGGTGGTGTCGATCGTCTTCTCGAGCATCATGTGCAGCCGCGAGCCGTGGAGCGGCTCGACCAGCTCGGGCGGGCCGGCGGCGTTGCCCAGGCACCAGCCGAGGATCGTCACGTTCTCCAGGCCGTAGCGCAGGGAGCCGATCCGGTCCGGGGTCCCGATCCACACCTCGGCGCCCGCCTCCTCGAGAATCGCGCGGTGCTCCTCGGTGCGGGTCACCGCGCGGACCGCATGGTTGTCGGCCACCAGGGACCGGGTGAGGGCCAGGCCGCGCTCGCTGGCGGCGCCGACGAGGAAGAGCCGCACGGCTACTGCCCACCCTCGCCGAGGGAGGCGCGCAGTTCGTCGGCGGTCATGTCCGGCAGCCCCTGTTTGCGGCGGCGGCGGTTCTTCATCTCGAGCACCTGCTGCATCTCCTCGTCCAGTTCCTCGTCGTCGCTGCGCTTGATGCGCACCTCCAGGTCCTCCGACACCCGGCGGTGCAGGTCGGCCTCCGTCAGTTCCTGCTCGCCCCGGGCCCGGCGCCGGCGGTTGGTCGCCTCCAGCATCTGGTCCAGGTCGTCGATCTCGTTCTGCACATCCGCCTCCACCGACCGCGTCGGGCGCCAGTCCAGCTGGTCGGCCCCGCTCCCGGGGGTGAAGCGCCCGATCAGCAGCAGGGCCACCAGCAGCCCCCCGACCCCACCGAGGATGATCACGGCGAAGGGATCCATGGAGCCGAGTGTATTAGCGTGGACGCCATGGACTTCGATCTCAGCCCGGAACAGACCCTGATGCGCGACACCGCTCGCGAGTTCACGGACAACGAGATCGTGCCGGTGGCGTCGGAGAACTCCCGCAACCACCATTTCGACCTGGACCTGATCGCCAAGATCGCCGCCCAGGGCTACCTCGGGGCGATCGTCCCGGCGCAGTACGGGGGCGCCGGCCTGGGCTACGTCGACTACGGCCTCATCGTCGAGGAGATCGGCCGCGGCTGCTCCGGCATCCGCACCGTGGTGTCGGTGCAGACCTCCCTCGTCTGCTCGACGATCCTCAAGTGGGGCACCGACGAGCAGAAGGAGCGCTACCTGCCGCTGCTGTGCTCCGGCGAGTGGCTCGGCTGCTTCGGCCTCACCGAGCCCGACACCGGCTCGGACGCCGCCAACCAGAAGACGCGTGCCGTGCGCACCGACGACGGCTGGACGATCAACGGGGCCAAGATGTGGATCTCGATGGGCAACCACGCCAAGCTGGCGCTGATCTTCGCCCAGACCGATCCGTCCCTGAAGCACAAGGGCCTGGCCTGTTTCCTCGTCGAGACGGACCAGCCCGGCTTCCAGCCGACGGAGATCACCGGCAAGCTCGGCCTGTGGGCCTCCGACACCGCGGAGATCGCCCTGACCGACGTGACCGTCCCCCACGACGCCCTGCTCGGCGAGGTCGGCGACGGCTTCAAGGTGGCGATGAGCGCGCTGGACTCCGGCCGCTACTCCGTGGCCGCCGGCTGCGTCGGCGTGGCCCGCGCCGCGACCGAGGACTCGGTGAAGTACGCGACCGAGCGCGAGCAGTTCGGCCGCCCCATCGCGGCCTTCCAGATGGTGCAGGACATGCTCGCGGAGATGGCCGTCAAGACGGATGCATCCCGCCTGCTCGTGTGGCGGGCCGGGGCCCTCAAGGACGCCGGCAAGCCGAGCACCACCGAGACGTCGATGGCCAAGTACTTCGCGACCGAGACCGCGGTGTGGTGCGCGGACCGCGGCATCCAGATCCACGGCGGGTCCGGGTACTCCGACGAGTTCGCCGTCGAGCGCTACCTGCGTGACGCGCGGGTGACGACGCTGTACGAGGGCACCTCCCAGATCCAGAAGCTCATCATCGGCCGCGCGCTGACCGGCGTGAACGCCCTCGTTCCCTCATGACGCAGGGCGCCGCACGCGTCGTGGGCGTCGTCGGCGCCGGCACGATGGGCGCGGGGATCGCGCAGCTCGCCGCGACGAGCGGGGCGCGCACGCTGCTGTGGGACGCCGCCGACGGAGCGGCCGCCCGTGGCGTGGAGCGGATCGCCGAGAGCCTGGCCCGCGGCGTCGAGCGCGGCCGCCTCACCCGGGAGGACGCCGACGCGGGGCTGGAGCGCCTGGAGGACGTCGGCGCGCTGGAGGACCTCTCCCCCTGCGAGCTGATCATCGAGGCGGCCCCCGAGCAGCTGGCGATCAAGCACGACATCTTCCGCGCCGCCTCGGCCGCCGCC
>CAZXNX010000109.1:0-7821 GCA_964642225.1 uncultured Solirubrobacteraceae bacterium
GCAGGAACCCGAGGAGTCGCCAGAACGTTGCCATCGCTCCTCATTGTAGTTGCTCGCGCAACGAAATGGCGCCCCACCACCCGCCACCGCCGCCGAGAGGCGGTTTAGAGGTCGTATGGACCTGCAACCTGACTCTCGGCGGGGGTGGGCGGGGGACGCGGGGCGGTCGGTACCCTCGGCCCGTGCCGCGAGGAGCCCCGCCGCCGGCCGGCCTGTGTGCCGCCTGCGCCCACCAGCAGCTCGTGCCCAACACGCGGGGCTCGGTCTTCTCGCTGTGCGGCCGCTCGCGCACCGACCCGGCGTACCCCAGGTACCCGCCGATCCCCGTGCGTGCCTGCCCGGGCTTCGCGCCGCGCGAGACGCCCGGCGACGGCCCGGCGCCCGCGGACGCGCCCACCGGGTAGCGTCGGCAGGGTGCGCCTGACCATCGCCCTCGCCGGGATCCTGGCCGTCGCCGCGCTCGCGGCCCCGGGCGCCGCCGTGGCGCTCACCTCCAAGACGTGCGCCCAGCAGCCCGCGTTCCGCTGCGCCACCCTCACCGTGCCGCTGGACCGCTCCGGTGGGGTCCCCGGCACGATCCCGCTGAAGATCGCCTATCAGCGCGGCAGCAAGCCGGTGCTCGTCGCCCTCACCGGTGGGCCCGGGCAGAGTGGCCTGCCCTTCGCCGGCCAGTTCTCCGAGAGCCTCGCGCCGGCGCTCGGCCGGTATCGGCTGGCCGTCCTGGACCAGCGCGGGACGGGCCGCTCGGGCCTCCTGAAGTGCCCGTCCCTGCAGAAGCTCACGACGCTGTCGCCGTTCACGCCCGAGGGGGTCGCCGACTGCGCCGCCAGCCTTGGGTCGCGGCGGGCCTTCTTCTCCACGGTGGACACGGTGGACGACCTCGAGGCGCTGCGGGTGGCGCTGCACTCGCCCACGCTCGCGCTGATGGGCGTCTCCTACGGCACTTACGTGGCCACCCAATACGCGAGGATCCACCCGGACCGGGTCGATCGGCTCATCCTCGATTCGACCCTGGGCCCCGACGGCGTCGACCCGTTCGCGCTGGACACCTACTCGCGCCTGCCGCGAATCCTGCGGTCCATGTGCTCGGGCGGTGCCTGCCGCGGGGCCACCGATGACCTGTTCGCGGACCTGACCACGGTGGCCGAGCGATTGGAAGCCGGCGGCACCGTCGCGGGCACGGTGCGCGACGGCCGCGGCCGCGGTCACCGGGTCGCCCTGAGCAGTCCGTGGGACCTCATCGGGATGCTCTCCGCGGGAGACCTCAACCCGAGCGTCATCACGCTCCTCCCGGGCGCCCTGGCCGCCGCCGCGGCGGGGGACGGCGCGCCGCTGGCCCGGCTGCGCCCAATCGCCGACGGCACACCGCTGACTGCGTCGAACCTCAGCCTGGGCCTCTACACGGCCACCTCGTGCGAGGACTTCGCGATGCCGTACGACCCCGCCGACCCGCTCGACGTGCGCCAGGCCAGGTCCCAGGCGGCGCTGGCGGCGATCCCGCCCGGCGCTTACGCCCCGTTCTCGGCCCGGGCAGTCGCCAACAGCAGCTATGCCCGCGCCTGCGAGCAGTGGCCCGGGACTCCCGGGTCCCGGGCGCCCTCTCACGCGCCGCTGCCCGACGTGCCGACCCTCATCCTTGGCGGCGGGCTGGACACCCGCACCCCGATCGAGAACGCCCACCAGGTCGCCGCGCTGCTGCCGCGGGCCACGGTGGTCGAGGTGCCGGGCAACGGCCACGACGAGCTCGACACCGACTACACGGGCTGCGCCACTCGCGCACTCGGGCGGTTCATGCGCGACGCGGCGGTCGGCACACCGTGCGCCAAGGTTTCCGACCGGCCGAAGATCGCGGGCCGCCCGCCACTGCACCTCGAGGACGTCGCCCCGGCCCGCGGCGTCTCCGGCACGCGCGGGCGCGTCGTCACCGCCACCCTCGACACCGTGGCCGATGCGATCGACATGCTCGTCGCCCGGTGGACGGCCGGGCTGGACCACGACGCCCTCCCCACGCGTGGGGGTGGGCTGCGCGGCGGCCGCTACGCCCTGGACTTCGACAGCCTGCGCCTGGACCATGCGGTGTACGTGCCGGGCGTGACGGTGACCGGGACGCTGGCGTTCTACGACGACGGTTCCTACATCGGGCCGCTGCGGGTCAACGGCCCCGGGTCACTCGACGGCACCCTGACCGTCACCGAGCACGGCCTCCAGAAGGGCCGCCTCGGTGGTCGGTCGGTGCGCGCGAAGGCGCGGGTGCGGGCGGCTCAGTTGCCCCCGTCGGCGTTGGCCCCGCCGCTGCCGCTGCCGCCGCTGCCGGCACTGCCGGCCGGCGGCCGCGGGAAGGTGCACAGCGTCGTCGGGTCGCTCTCGCACGGCGAGTAGTACGTGTTGGAGGCCATCGGCACGCGCGAGCTGATCACGGTCGGCACCTCGGCCTGCTGGCCGGCCGCGGTGGTCACCACGTAGAAGGTGCCGTTGTCCCACTGCGTGAAGCCGCCGAGCGCGGCCGCCGCGCCCTCCTGCGTGCCCTGCGCCTGGCCCTGGGACTTGCCCTTCTCCAGGCCGGCCTTGGTGCCGGCGGCCAGGCCCTCCTGCTTGCCCTTGGCCGCGCCGCTGGCCTCGCCGCCGGAGCGGCCCTGGGCGTAGCCCGCCTGGTAGATCTTCTGGTAGCCGGCGGTGCCCGGGTCGTACTGCTTCTCGCCCTGGCTGCGCCCGAAGAAGTAGCCGGCCACGCTCAGCCCGAGCACGGCGACGATCGTCACGGCCCAGTAGACGGCCATGTTGGGGCGCTTGGCGCCGGTGCCGTCGGGGCCCGGGGCCTGCTGGTACTGCGGTCCCTGCTGGCCGTAGCCGCCTGGTGTGCTCATCGTGCGTTCTCCCGCTCAAGTGGGTGTGCGCCGAGATGTTCGACGCCAGATGCGGTATTCCTGTGCTGCGCAAACCCCACGATGGAGTCCGATTCGATGGCACGGCAGCGACGGGAACTGGCAGGGAAGGTGGTCGCGATCACCGGTGCGGCCGGCGGCATCGGCGCCGCCACGGCGGGGGCGCTCAGCCGGGCGGGGATGAAGGTCGCGCTCGGCGACCTCGACACGGACGGCGCCGCGCGCGCCGCCCAGGACCTCTACGGGCCCACCCTCGTGCGGCGGGTCGACGTGACCGACCGCGACTCGCTGGTGGCCTTCCTCGACGCCGCCGAGGCCGAACTGGGGCCGCTGGACGTCCTCATCAACAACGCGGGGATCGCGCCCGCCGCGGATTTCGCCGCCCAGGACCCCGCGATGATCGAGCGCACGCTCGACATCAACCTGCTCGGCCCGCTGCTCGGCACCCAGCTCGCCGTCCAGCGCATGCTGCCCCGCGGCCACGGCCACGTCGTCAACGTCGCCTCGCTGGCGGGCAAGTCGGGCCCGCCCGGCCTCGTCGCCTACGCCGCCTCCAAGCACGGGGTGGTCGGCCTCACCGAGGCGGTCCGCGCGGAGCTGTGGGGGCAGGGCCTGGACTTCACCGTGGTCATGCCGGGCCCGGTGCAGACCCAGATGATGGACGGCACCCACGAGGTCAAGGCGGTCAAGCTGATCCCGCCCGCCGAGGTCGCCGCCGCGATCCTCGACGCACTCCAGACCGGCCGGCCCGAGGTCTACGTCCCCCGGTCGCTCGGCACGCTGGCCCGCAACGGGCTCCTGCTCTCCCCGTCGGTGCGCATCCGGCTCAATCGCGCCCTGGGCGTGCACAAGATCTACACCGACGTCGACGACGCCGCCCGCGAGCGGTACGAGCGGTGGATGGCCCAGGAGGCCGGGGCGGGGAAGCAGGGCGACGCATGAACGCCGCCTGGCACGGCCTGGCGCGGTGGGCCAAGGAGCTGGTGCGGTTCGCGATAACGATCGCGGTGATCGGGCTCGTCCTCGTCACGCTGGCCGGGATCTTCTCCGGCTTCGAGGTCCGGTCGTTCGTGGGCGCCGTCGAGCTCACGCTCATGGTCGCCGTCCTCAACGCCCTGCTGTGGCCCATCCTCATCGGCCTGGCGCTGCGGCTGACCGTCGTCTTCGTGCTGCTGGCCACCCTCATCCTCAACGGGCTGGTGGTGTGGCTTGCCGCCCAGGCCCTTCCCGACGTGGTCTGCACCCCGGTGGCCGCGATCGGCATCGCGATCGTCATGGCGGTGGTGGCCACGGTGCTCGAGTCGCTGCTCTACGCCGACCGCGAGACCGTCAACGTGCGCGTGATCCGCCGCCGCGCCCGCCGCGCCGGCGGCATCCGCACCAGCGACGTCCCGGGCGTGATCTTCTTCGAGATCGACGGGCTGGGGGAGCAGACGCTGCGCGAGGCCCTCGACGGCGGGCACCTGCCGCACATGGCGGGGTGGCTGGCCGAGGGCTCGCACAAGATCGTCGGCTGGGAGTGCGACCTGTCCTCGCAGACCGGCGCCAGCCAGGCCGGCCTGCTGCTCGGCAGCAACGTCGACATGCCCGGCTTCCGCTGGTACGAGAAGGACAGCGGCCGCATCATGGTCTCCAACCACCCCAAGGACGCCGAGGAGATCGAGCGCCGCCACTCCGACGGGGCCGGGCTGCTGGCCCTCGACGGCGCCGCGGTGGGCAACCTCGTGTCCGGCGACGCGCCGCGCTCGCTGGCCACCATGAGCACGATCCTCGTCAAGGGCCGCGAGACGAGCTCGGACTTCTTCGCCTACTTCGGCCAGCCGCACGGGTTCATCCGCACGCTCGCCCTCAGCGTGGTGGACATCGTCCGCGAGAAGCGGGCGGCGCGCGCCCAGGAGCGCGCGGACGAGCTGCCCCGGCTGGGCAAGGCGGGCCGCGGCGGGATCTACCCGCTCCTGCGCGTCTCCCAGACCGTGGTGTGCCGCGACCTCAACGTGGCCACGCTGGTGGCCGACATGTACGTGGGCGTCCCGGTCGCCTACTCGACGTTCGTGGCCTACGACGAGGTCGCCCACCACTCGGGGATCACCCGGCCCGACGCGCTCAAGGTGCTGGAGCAGCTCGACGGGGAGATCGCCCGACTGGACCGGGCCCGCGCGCTGGCGCCCCGCCCGTACCACCTCGTCGTGCTGTCCGACCACGGCCAGAGCCAGGGCGCCACGTTCCTGCAGCGCTACGGCCGCACCTTCGAGGACCTCGTCAACAGCGCCATCGAGGGCGGCGTGCGGGCGCCGGTGGGGGCCGACGAGGGCGGCGCCGCCTTCGGCGTCACCCTCACCGAGGCCTCCCGCGGCGACAGCGCCGGCGCGCGCGTGCTGCGCCGCGCCACCCGCAGCCGGATGCAGGACGGCGTGGTGGCCCTGGACGACCGCACCAAGGAGTCCCTCGCCGAGCGCGAGGTCGTGACCCCGGCCGAGACCGAGACGGGCCCCGCCGCCATCGTCCTGGCCTCCGGCAACCTGGGTCTCGTCTCCCTCACCGCCTCCGACGAGCGCATGACGCTCGAAGAGATCGAGGAGGCCCACCCGGGGCTCGTCAAGGCGCTGCGCGACCACGAGGGCATCGGGTGGGTGATGGTGCGCACCGCCGAGCACGGGCCGATCGCGCTGGGCCCGCGCGGGACCAACTTCCTCACGGAGGGGCGGGTCGAGGGGGAGGACCCGCTGGCGCCGTTCGGCGAGAACGCCGCCTGGCACCTGCTGCGCCACGACTCGTTCCGCCACTGCCCCGACCTGCTCGTCAATTCCTTCTTCGATCCGGAGACCGAGGAGATCTGCGCGTTCGAGGAGCTGGTCGGCGCCCACGGCGGCATGGGCGGCCGCCAGATGTTCCCGTTCGCCGTCGTGCCGTCGTCCTGGAGCACGCCCGACGCGCCCATCGTCGGCGTCGAGCAGATGCACCGCGTGCTGCGCACGTGGCTCGGCGAGACCGGATTGCCGGTGGCACCGCGGCCCGGGGAGATCTCCCGCGCACCCGCGGCCTCGCCCGACGCATAGGCTTGGCACCAGCGGGGGAGAACCCGCCCAAGCGACAGGAGAGGCCGCAGATGCTCGAAGGGCTGATGCAGAACGACTATCCGCTCACGGTCAAGCACATGCTGGACCGCATGCGGACCGTGTACGCCGACCGCGAGGTCGTCACGCTCGAGGACCCGGCCGCGCTGCCCGGCGGCGGCGTCAGCCGTGCCACCTACGGCGAGGTCGGCCACCGCGTCGACCGCCTGGCCCACGCCCTCAAGGCGCTCGGGCTGCAGGAGGGCGACCGCGTCGGCACCTTCGCGTGGAACTCCCAGCGCCACTTCGAGCTGTACATGGCCGTGCCGTCCGCCGGCTACGTGCTCCACACGCTGAACATCCGCCTGTTCGCCGAGCAGACGGTGTACATCGTCGACAACGCCGAGGACCAGGTCATCTTCGTCGACGACACGCTGGTGCCGCTGTTGGCGCCGCTCGCCGCCGAGATGCCCAACGTCCGCCACTTCATCGTGATGGGCGACGGCCCGCTGGAAGGGCTGCCCAACGCGCTGCGCTACGAGGACCTGCTCGCCCAGGCCGACCACGGGCCCTACGACTGGCCCGAGGTCGACGAGCGCAGCGCCGCATCGCTCTGCTACACGTCCGGCACCACCGGCCACCCCAAGGGCGTCCTGTACTCGCACCGCTCGATCGCCCTGCACGCCACGGGCAACTGCATGGCCGACGCCGGCGGGATCTCCTCGGCCGACCGCCTGCTGCCGATCGTCCCGATGTTCCACGTCAACGCGTGGGGGACCCCGTTCGCCGCCGCGCTGACCGGCGCCTCGCTGCTCATGCCCACCCGCTTCCTGCAGGCCGAGCCGCTGGCCCGGCTCATCGCCGCCGAGCGCCCGACCACCATCTACGGCGTGCCGACGGTCATGAACGACCTGCTGCGGTACGCCGACGAGCACCGCCCCGACCTGTCGTCGGTCCAGCGCGGCCTGTGCGGCGGCTCGGCGGTCCCGGTGGGCCTGATGCGCGGCTTCGAGGAACGCCACGGTGTGAAGATCATCCAGGGCTGGGGCATGACCGAGACGAGCCCGGTGTGCGCGGTGGCCCTGCCGCCGGTGGAAGTCGAGGAGGGCAGCGACGAGTACTGGCGCCTGCGGGCCGGCCAGGGCCGCGTGCTGCCGTGGGTGGAGATGCGCATCGCCTCGGACGACGGCGTGGAGCCGTGGGACGGCGAGTCCGTCGGCGAGGTCCAGGTCCGCGGCCCGTGGATCGCCTCGCGCTACTTCGGCGCCACCGACCAGGACAACGACGAGAAGTTCGACGGCCCGTGGCTGCGCACGGGGGACATCGGGATGATGGATCCCAAGGGGTTCGTACAGCTCACCGACCGTGCCAAGGACCTCATCAAGTCCGGCGGCGAGTGGATCTCCTCCGTCGAGCTGGAGAACGCGATCATGGAGCATGAGCTGGTGCTGGAGGCCGCCGTCATCGCCCGGCCCGACGAGCGCTGGGACGAGCGCCCGATGGCCTGCGTCGTCTGCGTGGAGGGCGCCTCACTGACCCCCGAGGAGGTCCGCGCCCACCTGGAGCCGCTGGTGGCCAAGTGGTGGCTGCCCGAGGCGATCGTCTTCATCGACGAGGTCCCCAAGACGTCCGTCGGCAAGTTCGACAAGAAGGTCCTGCGCCAGCAGCTGCACGCCGGCGACCTCTTCCACTAGCCCCGCATCGACGAGTGACAGCTCCGTACCGCCAGGCGGTATCGAGCTGTCACTCGTGCCCGCCGGCCCGGGCTAGAGGACCTTGGAGAGGAAGCTCTTGGTGCGCTGGTGCTGGGGGTTCCCGAAGAGCTCGGCGGGCGGGCCCTCCTCGACGACGACGCCGCCGTCCATGAAGACGACGTTGTCGCACAC
>CAZXNX010000110.1:0-7663 GCA_964642225.1 uncultured Solirubrobacteraceae bacterium
GCTGCCGCTCGGCCGAGCGCGCGGCCGACGCCATCGACACCATCCGCGCCGACGTGCCCCACGCCAGCGTCGCGTTCCTGCCGCTGGACCTCGCCGACCTCGCCGCCGTGCAGGTCGCCGCCGAGGAGTTCGCCAAGGAGCACTCCTCCCTGGACCTGCTGGTCAACAACGCCGGCGTGATGGCGCTGCCCCGCCGCGAGACGGTGGACGGCTTCGAGATGCAGTTCGGAACCAACCACCTGGGCCACTTCGCCCTCACCGGCCGCCTGCTCCCGCTCCTGCTGGCCGCCCCCGCCCCGCGCGTGACGACCGTGAGCTCCAACGCCCACAAGTTCGGGCGGTTGCGCTTCGAGGACCTCCAGGGCCGCCATCGCTACTTCCGCTGGGTGGCCTACGGCCAGGCCAAGCTCGCCAACCTCGTGTTCGCCCTGGAGCTGCAGCGCCGGGCCGACGCGGCCCACGCGCCGCTCACCAGCACCGCGGCCCACCCGGGCTTCGCGGCCACCAACCTGCAGACGGCCAGCGCCAAGATGACGGGCAACGGGATCGAGGAGAAGCTCAACCTGCTCGTCAACAAGGTCGCCGCCCAGGACGCCGACATGGGCGCGCTGCCCACCCTGTACGCCGCCACCGCGGACCTGCCGGGCGGCTCCTACGTCGGCCCGGACGGGATCGGGGAGATGCACGGCCACCCGAAGGTGACCTCGCCCTCCGGCCGTGCGCTCGACGAGAGCGACGCCGCGCGGCTGTGGGACATCTCCGTGCGCCTGACCGGCGTGGACTACGACTTCAGCGGTGTGCCGGTGGCCTGAGGGTCAGGCGGGCGCGGCGGGATGCAGGAAGCCGTGCTCGTCGGCGGCCGCGTTGGCCACGTGGTCGGCCGGGTCCAGCTCGGCCAGCTCGTAGCCCTTGTCACCGACCCGCACGCCGGCGGCCTCGTCGCTGAGGTCCACCTCGTAGCGGTACCAGCTCAGCTCCCAGCCGACGACGATGGTCACCAGCGCGCCCTCGGTGGGCGACGGGCGGACGCAGACGAAGGGGACGCCGAGGGAGCGGGAGATGCTCGCGACGGTGCGCGGGTGGTCGCCCGCGTTGAAGACGTCCATCGCGCGGGCGATCTTCAGATCGGCGTTGGTCGGCACCGCGTGCACGTTTCGGGGCTCGGGCGACAGCTGGGCCTCGACCTGGGCGGACGCGGCGGGGACGGTCGGCTCGGGCGGGGCGGGCGGATGGAACTCGCCGCCGGAGAAGGAGCCGCGCGGGCTGTCCTCCTGGAGCACGGGCTCGACGTCCTCCAGCTCCTCGGCCCCCGCGTCATCGTCCTCGCGGCGCGGGCGCAGCCGGTCCAGGAAGCCGCCGCCGGAGCGGGCGCGGCGGGGCCGGCGCACGATCCGGGCGTCGTCGGCGCCCTCGCGGATCCACCCGTCGTGCATGGCACGGGGCGTGCACAGCTCGCACACCGTCCGGCGGTGGCCGGCGTGCAGGAACGCGCTGGGGTGCTCGCCTCGCAGCAGCGTGCGGCCACAGACGGCGCAGGCCACGGGCTCGTGGACGGTCGAGATGGTGCGGCGGTTCATCGGCCCGTCAGGCTAGCAGCGCGGTCCGGTCGGCCACAGTCATGGGTGCCCGCACCCACCGGGCGCCCCGAACCGCTCCGGTGCAGGGATTTTGCGCCGATCCGGCGCTACGCGCGGGGATGCGCGCTGGCGTACGCCGCCTTCAGCCGCGCCGACTCGACCCGGGTGTAGACCTGGGTCGTGGAGATCGAGGCGTGCCCCAGCAGCTCCTGGATGGCGCGCAGATCGGCGCCGCCGTCGAGCAGGTGGGTGGCGAACGAATGGCGCAGCGCGTGCGGGTGCACCCCGCCCTGCTGGGCGGCCCGGCGCGCCCACACCAGCAGCCGCCGGCGGATGTCCGACGTGGACAGGCGCCGGCCGGACTTGGAGAGGAAGAGGGCCTGCTGGCCGTCGCCGCGCTCCAGGGCTCCGCGGCCCTCGGCCAGCCACCGGTCGATCGCGCGCAGCGCCGGCTCGCCCACCGGGACGAACCGGGTCTTGGAGCCCTTGCCCTCGATCCGCACCTGCTCGGCGTCGTGGTCGATCGCGGCCACGTCGAGGTTGACGAGCTCCTCGGCCCGCAGCCCCGAGGAGTAGGCGAGCTCGAACAGGGCCCGGTCGCGCAGGTCCAGCGGGGTGCCGGCGGGGATGCCGTCCAGCAGGGCGGCGATCTCCTCGGGCTTCAGGACGCGGGGCAGCGTGCGGGGGCGCTTGGGGGCCGGCAGCAGGTCGGCGGGGTTCTGGTCGATCTGGCCGTGCTCGCGCAGCGTGCGGAAGAAGGCGCGCAGCGCGGCGAGCTTGCGAGCCACGGTGGTCGGGGCGCTGCGGCGCTCGGAGAGGACGGCGGCGTACCGGCGCAGCTGCCGCACGGTGACCGCCTGCGGCTGGATGTCCTGGCGGGTGCACCACAGGGCGAAGTGGCCGAGGTCGAAGCCGTAGGCGCGCCGGGTCTTCTCGGCCGCGCCCCGCCGCTGCAGATCGCCGTCGAACAGCGCCAGCGCGCTGCGCCAGGCCGCGCTGCACGCGTCAGACGTATTGTCCGTGGCCATGGCGTTGTTCTTCATCGACACGGACACCGGTCAGGTCGCCACCCAGAAGCAGCTCATCGCGGCGGACCTGGTGGACGACAACGGCCTGCCCTCGCGGCCCTGGCTGCTGATCCGCGCGTCGGGAGACGCCACCACGATGTGGCATGCGGTGCTGCGCAAGCAGGAGAAGGGGATCTTCATCGGCACATTGACTCTTCGCCATGGGGACCACCACACCCTCCTGTTGCAGCGCGGCTGGCAGGAGATCGCTCCCGAGGAGATCGGCGTCCCGGGCACCCCGGGCGCGCCCGGACCGGTCTCCCCCGGCGTCTTCGGCACCGAGCCGGTGCCGCGGCGTGGCCGCGGGGTGGCTCAGGCGATGAAGATCGGCGCGCCGACGGGGACCCGGTCGTACAGGTCGATCACGTCGGGGATCCGCATGCGCACGCAGCCGTGCGACGCGGCGCTGCCGATGCTGCCGTACTCGCTGGGATCGACGCCGTGGATGCCGGCGCCGTCGAAGATGCCCATCCAGCGGGCCTTCAGCGGGTTCTGCGGGGTGCCGCCGGGCACCGAGGTGCCGGCCAGGTCGCCCGCCCACGCGCTGTTGGGCACGTTCCACACAGGGTCCACCTGCTTGTCCTGGATGTGGTAGAGCCCGGCGGGCGTCTCCAGGCCCTGCTGGCCGACCGCGACGTCGTACGTCTTGGTCAGCTTGAGGTTCTTGTAGAGCTTCAACTTGAAGTCGGCGCGGTCGACGACGAGGGCGGTGCCGAACTGGTCGTCGATCTTGCCGGTGGTGACCTTGGGCTTCGTGTGCCTGGTCTTGCCGCGCACGACCCGCTTGGCGCTTGGGTCGACCAGCACGGTCTCGATCTTCTTGCGCAGCGCCGCCTCCTGGAGGGAGAGGCCGTCCTTGGACGGGGTGATCTGCGGCCCGCTGACGTCGAGCGACGCGGTCGCGTCCGCCGCCTGGCGATCGACCCGGGTGGCGATGCGCTTGACGAACCGGCCGACGGCGTTCTCGGAGTACGTGACCTGCGGAGAGAGGTCGGCGTCGACGCTCCCGCCGGTGATGTCGCGCACCGCGCGCGAGAACGGGTCGCCGCTGCGGCTGCGGGCGACCGCCTCGTCGACCATCGCGTTGACGTTGGCCGTCACCTGGGCGCCCTTGGGGTCCAGGTGGAACTTGCGGCCGGCCACCTTGATGGTGATCGTCTCGTCGAGCGGATCGAGGTAGGCCGCCTGGATCTTGGCGTACGCCGCGCCCTTGCTGAGCCCGCCGACGTCGACCCCGCCGACCGTGACGCCCTTGGCGATGTGGTCCTTCTGCGTGGTGTCGTAGGCGAACAGCCCGACGGCGACCACGAAGAGCGTGGCGGCGCAGGCCGACAGGACGATGATGACGGTGCGTTTTGTCACGGCGGATCCAGGGAGAGACCGGAGAGCGCTCCGGCGGCTCCTGTCAGCTTAGAGAGGGAATGGGACGTTTGTCACACTTGCCAGCGCCGTTGCGTGACGTGGCGCGTGGGCCGCGTCCGCTCAGGCGGTGGCCGGATCGCGCAACAGCGGCGCGACGTGGGCGGCGAGCTCGTGCCAGTCGGCGGCGGCGAGGACGCCCTCGGTCTCGCGCACGTCCTCGTTCCACGGGTGCGCGATGGTCGCCACGGCCATGCCGGCGGCCAGGGCGGCCTGCAGGTTGCCGGGCGCATCGTCGATCAGCAGGTCGATCTCGAGCTCGCGGCAGCGGGCGACCTTGTCGTACGAGCAGTGCAGGTCGTCGTAGGGCAGGCCGATGTGCTCCAGCCACGCCGAGGTCGCGGCGTGCGAGCCGGCGGAGCGGTGCGAGGTGATGTGGATGTAGTGGCCGGCCTCGTGCCAGGAGCGGACCGTCTCGACGGCGTGCGGGTAGGGCCGCCCGGACATGATCGCCTCGGTCGAGTGCGTCTCGGCGATCACCACGGCGAGCTGATCGTCGCGCAGGCGCGTGATCCCCCACGTGTACTGCTCCTCGTACGGCAGATCGATCCCGAACCGCCGCTGGGCGGCCTCGGAGAGGACGTCCCAGTAGTGGTGGAGCGTGGAATCGATGTCGATCGCGATGCGCATCGATCGGGCACGATAGGACATGTCGCCCCGCGTCGGCGTCAGTGGCGCATAGCCACTCGATGACGCCGGCCCGGGACCGGCGCGTCAGCCGATGGTGACGGCGCCCTCGGCGGCGCTGGAGACGAGCTTGCGGTACTTGGAGAGCACGCCGACGGGCACGTCGCGCACCGGCGGCACGTAGGCCGCGACCCGGCGGGCGATCTCCGCGTCCTCGAGGTCCACGTCGATGCGCTTCTCCAGGACGTCGATGGTGATGGTGTCGCCCTCGTGGATCGCCGCGATCGGCCCGCCCTCGACCGCCTCGGGGGCGATGTGCGCCCCCATGAAGCCGTGGGTGGCGCCGGAGAAGCGCCCGTCGGTGAGCAGCACGACGTGCTCCCCCAGGCCGACGCCGGTGATCGCCGCGGTCACGGAGAGCATCTCGCGCATGCCGGGCCCGCCGCGCGGGCCCTCGTTGCGGATGATGACCACGTCCCCCTTGTTGATCTTCCCGTGGGTGACGGCGGCCATCGCGTCCTCCTCCATCTCGAACACCCGGGCCGGGCCCTGGTGGAAGCGCTGGTTGTGGCCGGCGAGCTTGACGACGCAGCCGTCGGGGGCGACGTTGCCGTGCAGGATGGCCAGGCCGCCGTTGGGGGCCAGCGCCTCGTCCAGCGGCAGCACGACCCGCTGGCCGGGCTCCTCCACCGCGGTCTCGGCGGCCTCGCCGATGGTGATGTTCGAGACGGTCGGCTGGTCCTCGTGCAGGACGCCGGCCTCCTTGAGCCGCTTGATGACGAGCGGCACGCCGCCGGCGCGGTAGAGGTCCTGGGCCAGGTACTTGCCGCCCGGGGAGAGGTCGCAGAACAGCGGGGTCTTCTCGGAGATGCGGTCGAAGTCGTCGATGTGCAGCTCGATGCCCGCCTCGCGGGCCAGCGCGAGCAGGTGCAGCACCACGTTGGTCGACCCGCCGGAGCCGGCTGCGGCAGCGATGGCGTTCTCCAGCGACTCCTTGGTGATGAGGTCGCTGGGGCGCTGGCCGCGGGCCAGCACGTCCATCACGAGCTTGCCGGCGGCCACGGCCACGTCGGCCTTGGTGGCGTCCTCGGCCGGGACCATCGAGGAGGCGATCGGGGAGATCCCCATGACCTCGTAGACCATCGCCATCGTGTTGGCGGTGAACTGCGCGCCGCACGCCCCCATGCCGGGCGAGGCGGCCGCCTCGAGCTCGGCGAGCTCCTCGTCGGTCATCAGGCCCGCGGCGTGCTTGCCGACCGCCTCGAACACGTCGAGGATCGTCACGTCGCGGCCCTGGAAGTGGCCCGGCAGGATCGACCCGCCGTAGAGCATGAGCCCGGGGATGTTCAGGCGCGCCATCGCCATCACGGTGCCGGGGATGGTCTTGTCGCAGCCGCTGATGCAGACGATGCCGTCGAAGAGATGACCGCGCGCGACGAGCTCGATCGAGTCCGCGATGACCTCCCGCGAGGTCAGCGAGGTCTTCATGCCCTCGGTGCCCATCGTGATGCCGTCGGAGATGGCGATCGTGTTGACCTCCATCGGCGTGCCGCCGGCGGCCCGCACGCCCTCCTTGACCTTGGCGGCCAGGACGCGGTTGTTGAAGTTGCACGGCATCGTCTCGATCCACGAGTGCGCGACGCCGATGATCGGCTTGCTCAGCGCCTCGTCGTCGAACCCGATGCCCTTCAGGTAGGCGCGGGCCGGGGCGCGCTCCGGACCGTCGGTGAGGGCGCGGCTCTTGTGCTTGACGTCAAAGGGAGTGCTCACACGAGCAAGACTATTCGTCGCGCCCAGCGGTGCGCGAGGCGACGTCGAGCACGTCGACCGGCCCCGGCCCATGCCCCACCGACCGCAGGCCGTGGCGCACAGCCTCGGCGGCCACCCGCCGGGCCGCTCGTGCCGCCTGGACCGGGGTGCGGCCGTGGGCCAGGTGCGCGGCCAGCGCCGAGGCGTGCGTGCAGCCCGAGCCGTGGGCCGCCCCGTCGGGATGGCGGGGCCCGGGGATGTGGGCCACGAGCCCGTCGCGGTCGACGTACACGTCGGTGGCCTCGTCACGGTGCCCTCCGGTGACGACGACCGACTGGGGCCCGAGGGCGAGCACCGCCCGGGCCAGCGCCTCGCCGTCCAGCGCGCCGGCCGCATCGCCGCACAGCGCGCGGGCCTCGGGGACGTTGGGCGTCACCACGGTCGCGCGCGGCAGGATCCGCTCGATCAGCGCCCGCCCGGCGTCCTCGTCGAGCAGACGCGCGCCGGACTCGGCCACCATGACCGGGTCGACGACCACCGGGATGGCGGCCGGGAGCGTGTCGAGCGCCTGCACCACCGCGTCGATGGTGGCCGTCCCGGCCAGCATCCCGAGCTTGACCGCGTCGATGTCGATGTCGGAGGCGACCGCCTGCACCTGGGCGACGATCATCGCGGGCGCGACGACCTCGACCGCCTCCACCCCCATCGTGTTCTGCGCGGTCAGCGCGGTGATCGCGCTCGTGCCGTGCACGCCGCAAGCGGCGAACGCCTTGAGGTCGGCCTGGATGCCCGCACCCCCGCCGGAGTCCGATCCGGCGATGGTCAGGCAGACGGGCACGCGGGTGGGCATCCGGGTGTCGTATCACGCCACCACCACGTAGCGCCCGTGCAGCGTGCGCCGCAGGTAGCCCAGGTACTCCAGCTCGCCGAGCCGCTCGGTCACGACCGGGACGTCCTCGGGCCGCGCGCACAGCTCCCCCACCGTGTCGCGCCCGGCCCGCACGTCGCGCAGCACCTGCCGCAGCCCGGGCTCCAGGGCCGCCAGCTCGCCGGCGGGCCGCCCGGCCACCCGCGCCCCGGCCCCGAAGAGCTGGTCCAGCACGTCCTGGGCATCGCGGATGACCGCGCATCCCTGGCGCAGCAGCGTGTTGCTCCCCCGCGTCCCGGTGACCGTGGGCCGTCCCGGGACCGCGCCGACCTCCCGGCCCAGGTCCCCGGCCAGGG
>CAZXNX010000111.1:0-7631 GCA_964642225.1 uncultured Solirubrobacteraceae bacterium
GGCCTCGAACAGCAGCGGGGTCTCCACCACCACCGCGGGCGGCGGCGGGGTGCGCTCCATCGCCTCCTGCCGGAAGGCGGCGACCCGCGCCCCGACCCGGGGCCACAGCAGCTCCTCGAGCCAGCGGCGCTCGGCCGGATCGCCGAACGCGTGGCGGGCCACGGCGGTGCGGTCGACCACGCCGCCCGGGGCGACATCGTCCCCCCAGCGGCCGGTCACCAGGCCCACGATCTCCGGATCCTCATAGAGGTCGTGGACGACCCGATCGGTCGACAGCGTCGCCGCTCCCAGTGCATCGAGAGCGGCGAGCGCGGTCGACTTCCCCGCACCCAGCCCGCCGGTCAGACCGACGAACGGGACGCGAGGTGAGGATTGCTCCGTCAGGCCTGCGGCTCTTCCGGCGTCGTCGCGGGAGTCTCCTCGGCGGCCGCCTCCTCGGCGACCTCCTCGGCGATCTCGTCGGCGACGACCTCTTCGGCCACGACCTCGGCGGCGACCTCGGCCGCCTCCTCGGCGACGACCTCGGCCTCGACCGCGGTCTCCACGTCGGCTTCGACGATGGCCTCGATCTCGGCGACCTCGTCGACGACCTCGGTCACCTCGGCCAGGCGGGCGGCCTCGACGGCGGCGTCCTCGGACGCGATGCCGGCCTCGGCCTCCGCCTCGATGGCGGCGGCGACCTCGAGGTCCTCGGCGATGATCTCCGCCGCGGCGTCCTCGACGACACCCTCGATGGCGATCTCCTCGGCGGCCACGGCGGCCGTCTCGTCGGCGATCTCGCCGGCGACCTCGGCCGTGGCGAGCGCCTCGATGGCGGGATCGATGATCGGCGGGGCGAACACGTCGTCGCTCAGGCCCAGATCCGGCACCTCGTCGAGGTCGCCGGCGTCGCCGTAGCCCTCGGCCGAGCGCTGGGGCAGGACCTGGCCCTCGACCCGCTTGACCGACAGCGAGAGCCGGCGGCGCTCGGAGTCGATCTCCAGGATCTTGACGCGGACGGGGTCGCCGGGATGGACGACCTCGCGCGGGTTCTCGACGTGGTGGTTGGCCAGCTCCGAGATGTGGACCAGGCCCTCCACGCCGTCGAGGATCTCCACGAAGGCGCCGAACGTGACGACCTTGGTGACGTTGCCCTCGAGGTCATCGCCCACGTGGTACGTGTCGACGACCCGCTGCCACGGATCCTCCTGCGTCTGCTTGAGACCCAGGGAGATGCGCTGGCGGTCGCGGTCGATGTCGAGCACCTTGACCTGCACGGTGTCCCCGATGTTGAGGATCTCGCTCGGGTGGTTGACGTGCGACCAGGACAGCTCCGAGATGTGGATCAGGCCGTCGATGCCGTTGAGGTCGACGAAGGCGCCGAAGTCCACGATGTTGGAGATCTGACCCTCCACCACGAGGCCGGGCTGCAGGCGGTCCAGGATCTCCTGGCGCTGCTCCTTGCGCTCCTCCTCCAGCACCGCGCGGCGCGAGAGGACGACGTTGTTGCGCGAGCGGTTCAGCTCGATGACCTTGCACTCGATCATCGTGCCCATGTACTCGTCGAGGTTCGGCACGCGCCGGATGTCGACGAGCGAGGCGGGCAGGAAGCCGCGGACGCCCAGGTCGATGATCAGGCCGCCCTTGACGACCTCGATGACGGAGCCCTCGACGGGCTCGCCGGACTCGGCGGCCGCCTCGATGCGGCGCCAGGCCTTCTCGAAGCGCGCACGCTTCTTGGACATGATCAGGCGGCCGTCCTGATCCTCCTTGGTGAGAACGAGGGCGTCGACCTCTTCGCCGATCGACACCTCCTCGTTCGGATCCACGTTCTTGCGGATCGAAAGCTCGTTGGAGGGGATGACGCCTTCGGACTTGTAGCCGATGTCGACCAGGACTTCGTCCTTGTCGATCCGGACGACGAGCCCGGATACGACCTCGCCTTCCTCGATCTGGCTGAAGGTCGCGTCGTAGTTGGGGACGATCTTGCCGTCGATCTCGAGGAGCAGGCCATCAGAGCCCTCGACGATCTTCGCGTCACCCGTAGTGGGGGTAGTTGTAATGGTTGTCATTTGTGTCGCTCAGGGTAGCGCGTTCGATCCTGCCTAGAATCCTGCCCGCCATGACGACACGAGCGACGAAACGCGGCGCCGACCGCACTCCCCTCTCCGGCGACTGGGACGTGCTGATCTGCGGCGCGAGCTTCGCGGGCCTGTCCGTCGCACGCGAACTGCACGGCTCAGGCGCGCGGGTGCTGCTCGTGGACCGCTACGAGATCGGCGAGCGGCAGACGTCGGCGTGCGCGATCCCGACCCAGTGGCTGGAGCACCTGGGGCTCGCGTCCACGATCCGCCAGACCTTCGGCGACCTGCACATCCACACGGCCGATCGCCACTTCGTGTGGACCCTGCCGTGGACATTCTCGACCTTCGACTACCGCCCCCTGTGCGAGGCCCTCTACGCACAGACCGACGCGGAGTTCGAGACGGCCACCGTCAAGGGCCGCACCGAGGGCCCGGACGGCCTCATCACCGTGCACACCGATCGCGGCGACCTGCGCGCGCCGCTCGTGGTGGACGCGCTGGGCTGGCGGCGGCTGCTGGGCACCGGCCGGCTGGCGGGGGTCAAGCCGACCGAGCTGCCGATGTCGCGCGGCCTCGAGATCCACCCGCCCGGGACCGGCGAGGACCTGGAGCTGTGGCTGGACCCCAAGTACCTGCGCAAGGGATACGGCTGGTCGTTCCCGGCCGGCGACGAGGTGCGGGTGGGCATGGGCTCCTACGACCCGCGCCATCACGTGCGCAAGCCGACCGTGCGCATCGCCGACGACCTGGGGCGAGCGGTGGACGACAGCCCGGGCGCCTACCAGGGCAACTTCATCCCGCACAAGATGCGGGACGCCGTCGACGGCCACGTCTTCATGGCCGGCGACAGCGCCGGGCACTGCTACCCCACCACCGCCGAGGGCATCCGCCCGGCCATCTACTACGCGCTGGCCCTGGGCCGCGAGTTGCGCCGGGTAATCGAGGGCGACCAGGTCCGCGACCAGGCCCTGGAGCGCTACGCCGCCTTCTGCGAGGAGGACCGCTGGGCCTTCCGCTGGCTGCTGCGGGTGCAGCGGGCCGCCGGGATGATGATCCCCCACCCGGCGATCACCACCGCCTTCGAGTCCCTGAGCCACCCGCGCACGGTCGCGTGGATGTGGAACAAGTACCTCGCGCTGGCGCCGCCGGCGTACGCGCTGGACAGCCCGGCCTACCCGGGCGGCCTGGCCTCAGAGCGCGGCGAGGACGTCCGTCCGCGCGAAGTCGTCGCCACGGAATAGCAGCGGCCGCCCGCTGGTCACGGCCAGGGCGTAGCTGAAGCAGTCGCCGAAGTTCAGGCCGGCGGGGTGGCGGCCCTTGCCGTACATCGCCCAGGCCTCCCGGGCGGCCAGCGCCTGGCGTGCGTCGACGGCCATGACTCGCACACCGGTCTCGCTGAGGAGGTGGTCGACGTCCTCGATGCCGACATCTCCGGATCGCCCGGCCATCACGATCGAGCACTCCACGAGGGTCGTCGCGGAGATGACCGGGTCGTCGCTCGCCACCATCGCGTCGACGAACTCCAGGAATCCCGGCTCCTGCAGGAGGACCGTGACCACGGCCGAGCTGTCGACGACCATCAGGTCGGCAGACCGTCCTCGTCGTAGCCGAGGATCTCGTCGGGCGTCCGGTCGTCGAGGACCCGCCGCGACGCCGACAACCGCGCGATCTCCAGCACCCGACGCCGGCGCTCCTCCCGCGGTGCAATCCCCCGCACGCGATCCAGCCGCTCGCTCACCGCCACGGTGATCGCGGTGGTGATGCTCTCCCCCGTGGCCTCCGCCAGTTCACGGGCGAGACGGTCGGCGTTCGGATCCTTGATGTTCAGCGCCATGATCGAGGAAGATTAGCATGCCAAATCTTCCTCGATCCCCGGATGGCCGCGGCTCAGCAGATGGGCCGTGCCTTCTTGGCGGCGGCCGCCGCCGACGGGGGCTCCAGCTGGCCGCCGAGCCGGCCGAGCACCGTGTCCATGCTCTCCAGGAAGAGGTCGATGAGCGCGCGGGAGAAGTCGTCCTTGACGACGATCCGCAGCACGTTGGTCTCCTGGCCGTTGGGCGGCAGCGGGTAGGCCGGGACGATCCAGCCCTCGGCGCGCAGCCCGTCGGAGATGTCGTAGGCGGTGTGCTCGTGGGCCTCGGGATCGGTGAGCTTGAAGGCCAGCACCGGCATGAAGCTGCCGTCGTTGAGGAAGGTGAAGTGCCCGTAGGCCTCCAGCTTCTCCTGGAGGTACCGGGCGTTCTCGGCCGCCGCGTTCATGACCAGTTCGAAGCCCTTGCGCCCCAGCCGCAGGAACTGGAAGTACTGCAGGACGGTGCCGACGCTCGACTGGGAGAAGTTGAGCGAGTAGGTCGGGGCGCTGCCACCGAGGTACGTGATGTCGAAGACGAGCTCGTCGGGGACGTCGGAGCGATCGCGGAACACCACGGTGCCCATGCCCGCGTAGACGAGCCCGAACTTGTGGTTGGAGAGGTTGATCGACCGCACGTGCTCCAGCCGGAAGTCCCACACCACGTCGGGGGCGACGAAGGGGGCGACGAACCCGCCGCTGGCGCCGTCGACGTGGATCGGGACGAACCAACCCTTCTCCTCCTGGATCTTCTGCAGGGCGGCATCGAGCGAGGCGACGTCGTCGACCTGCCCGGTGAAGGTGTTGCCGACGATCGCGCCGACCGCGACCGTGTTCTCGTCGACGAAGGCGGCGAGGTCGTCGCCGTGCAGGTAGGTGCGCTCGGGGTCGACCGGCACGACGCGCGGCTCCAGGTCGAAGTACTTGGCCGCCTTCTCCCAGCAGGTGTGGACCAGGCCGCTGTAGACGACGTTGGGCTTGTCGGTGGGCAGCCCGGCCGCCTCGCGCCGCGCCCGCCACGACCACTTGTGGGCCAGCAGACCGAGCATGATCGCCTCGGAGGAGCCGACGGTGGCGGTACCGGCCACCTCGTTGCCCTCCGGCGCGTTGCAGAGCTGGGAGATCATCGCCATGACCCGGCGCTGGATGACCTCGGTGCGCGGGTACTCGTCCTTGTCGACGAGGTTCTTGTTGATCGACTCCATCGCCAGCTTGTTGGCCTCGTCCTCCATCCACGTCGTCACGTAGGAGGCGAGGTTGAGCATGGGGTTGCCGTCGAGCTCCAGCTCCCCGTGCACCATCATGTAGGCCGCACGGCCGTCCATGCCCACCTCGGGAATGTGGTCCTTGGGGACCTCGTCGAAGATGTACTTGGAGTAGACGTCGAAGTCCCCTCCGAGGTCGTTCTGGCTGAGGCGGCGCGGGGTGGCGGTCATGGCCGCCAGCCTACCCCCGCTGACAAGCCCCGTCGTCACCCAGATGAGATGAGGCCGAACCACTCGGCCAGAGGCCTCGGGTTCGATGCCGGTTCTCGGCAGGGCCTCGAACGCGGCGCGTCATTTTGCTTGCAGCCAGTTCGTTCCCACCCCCACGTCCACCGCCAGCGGCGGGGTGCGGTCGCCCCACGGCGAGACCATGTGCTCGTGGGCGATGGCCTTGACCGCCTCGACCTGCTCGGGCACGCACTCGAAGAGCAGCTCGTCGTGGATGGTGAGGATCATCTGCGCGCCCTCGCAGCCCTGCTGGAGCGCGGCGGCCGTCTCGATCATCGCCAGCTTCATGATGTCGGCGGCGGTGCCCTGGATGACCGTGTTGACCGCCAGGCGCTCGCCCAGCGTGCGCACCTGGTAGTTGCGGGCCTTCAGCTCGGGGATCTGGCGGCGGCGGCCGAACAGCGTGGTGACGTACCCCTGCTCGGTGGCCTGGGCGATCGTCGCGTCCATGAACGCCTTGACGGCGGCGAAGCGGGCCAGGTACGCGTCGATGAAGGTCTTGGCCTCCTCCCGCGGGATGTTGAGCCGGTCGGCCAGCCCGTAGTCGCTGAGGCCGTAGACGATCCCGTAGTTGATCATCTTGGCCTTGGAGCGCATGCCGGGATCGATGTCGGCCTCGGCGACCTGGAAGACCTCGCGGGCGGTGGCCGTGTGCACGTCCTCGCCGCGCAGGAAGATGTCCTTGAGCACGTCCTCCCCTGCGGCCTCCGCGAGGATCCGCAGCTCGACCTGCGAGTAGTCGGCGGCCACCAGCACCCTGCCCGGCGCCGCCTCGAAGCAGGCCCGGATCTCGCGACCCAGCGGCGTGCGGACCGGCACGTTCTGCAGGTTCGGGTCGGTCGAGGCAAGGCGGCCGGTGGCGGCGCCGACCTGCAGGAAGGTCGTGTGGATGCGCCGCTCGTCGTCGACCAGGCCGGGCAGGACGGCCAGGTAGGTCTTCATGAGCTGGTTGAGCTCCCGCCAGCGCTCGATCACCGGGACGATCTCGTGCTCGTCGCGGATCGCCTGCAGGACGCGGGCGTCGGTGGAGAAGCCCGTCTTGCCCCGGCGCTTCTTCGACAGTCCGAGCTTGTCGAACAGGATCGCGCCGAGCTGCTGGGGCGAGCCGATGGTGAACTCCTCGTCGGCGAGGTCCCAGATCTGGCGCTCGAGCGAGAGGATCTCCCCGGCCACACGCGTGCTGATCTCCCCCAGCCGCTCCGTGTTGAGCCGCACCCCGGCCAGCTCCATCCGCCGCAGCACCGACACGAGCGGCAGCTCGACGGAGGTGAGCAGGTCGGTCAGCCCGCGCTCGGCGAGCTGCTCGCCCTGCTGGGCGGCCAGCGCGAGCATGAGCACGGCCTCGGCGGCCAGCTCGTCCTTGATGTCGGTGGCCAGCCCGCGCTCCTCGCACAGCTCGGGGAACGGGAAGCCGCGCCGGGCCGGGTCGAGCAGGAAGGCGGCGAGCATCGTGTCGTGGACGAGTGCGCGGGGCACGACGCCCAGGCCCTTGGCGTCATGGGCGATCGCATCGTGGCGGTCCAGCAACGGCACGATGTCGTCAGGGCCCGCGCAGATGCCGTGCACGGCCAGCGTGCCGGCGCCGGGCGGCGTCAGCGCCACGGCGAAGCGCCAGTGCTCCTCGGCCGCGAACAGCGCCCCCTCGCTCACCTCGGGCGCGCGCAGCACGATCGCCATCGGCGCCGAGCTCTCGCCCGCCAGGCGCCGCACGTCCGGCGGCCCGCCCTGCTGCACGCGGGCGCGCAGCTTCACGTCGGTGCTCATCGGCACGCCTCCGCCGGAGGACTCCTCGGGCCGGCCCAGGAACTCCTCCAGGCGCCGCAGCGGGTCGCGCAGCTCGAACTTGCGGAAGGCGGCGCGCAGCTCCGAGCGGTCGGGCTCGCGGGCCACCTCGGCTGCCGGGTCCAGGTCCACCGGCACGTCGCGCAGGATGGTGGCCAGCACCTTGGAGACGCGGGCGTCGTCGGCGTGGGCGA
Source organism: uncultured Solirubrobacteraceae bacterium (assembly GCA_964642225.1). Classification (GTDB taxonomy): domain Bacteria; phylum Actinomycetota; class Thermoleophilia; order Solirubrobacterales; family Solirubrobacteraceae; genus JBBQCW01. Next base: position 7,382 of record CAZXNX010000111.1, read on the forward strand.
CAAGGTTTTCCTTGCGCTTGGCCCCGGAGATGTCGTCGACGTGGGCGAGGACCTCCTCCAGCGTGCCGTAGGTCTGCAGGAGCTGGGCCGCGGTCTTGTCGCCGATGCCCGGGACCCCGGGGATGTTGTCGGAGGTGTCGCCCTTGAGCCCGTAGAAGTCGGGGATCAGCTCGGGCGGGATGCCGTAGCGCTCGACGACCGCGGCGTGGTCGTAGAGCTTCGTCTCGGTGATCCCGCGGGCGGTGGCCAT